>CAYJPF010000037.1:0-21751 GCA_964372025.1 uncultured Peptococcaceae bacterium
TTTGCGACCAAAAAGTAACAACCCCCTCTGCGACCAGAGAAAATAAACTAACAAACGCAGGCGAGGGCAAAAAAACCTTTCAACCCACGAAGTACAACCCAAACAAACTATCCGCCGATAAATGTAGGCAACTTATAATCCAGCTAACAACAGGCAACAATCAACAATCAACAATCAACAATCAACAATCAACAATCTAACAATCCAACAACCAGCCAAACAACAATCATCAACCAAAAAAATCAAACCAAATCAAAACAAACCCCAAACCTATATAATAAAAACAATATAGATTTACCCCTCAATCCATTCAAAATCAGGCCGAACCACACTATTATCTAAAGCTCGGCTGCTTTCGCTTTGCACTATTATGGTTTTAGCCAGGCTTTGCTCCAGCTTTTGCAATCCTTTGCCATGCTCGCCCAATAAAGCCGTGGCTAAACTTGGGTTTACCAGCGCCTTTATTGCCTTGGCCTCGGTTTGCGCCGCCACCTTTACCAGCTCTTTGCGTATATGACGCGCCACTACATCCTCGCGCAAAATCTTGCCCTTACCGGCGCAATTAGGGCATTCCTTTTCCAAACTATAAGATAATTCATTGCCTATTTTTTTGCGGGTTAGCTCCACTAAACCTAAGGCGGTCATGCCCATTAGGGTTATCCTGGTTTTATCTTTTTTAATTTCCTGCTCTAAAGCCTCTAATAGGGCTTTTTTATCATCATCATTGTCCATATTAATAAAATCAATAATGATAATGCCACCGGTATTCCTAAGCCTAATCTGACGGCAAATTTCGTTTACAGCCTCCAAATTGGTTATTCTAATCGTATCTGTTAAACCATGGCTGCCTACAAATTTGCCGGTATTTACATCGATGGCGGTTAGGGCTTCTGTTTGATCAAAAATTATATAGCCGCCACTTTTTAGCCAGGTTTTTCTACGCAAAGATTTAGCAATTTGCTGTTCCAAATCATAGGCAATAAAGATATCACCCTCGGGAATTATTTTAATCGATGCGGTTAGTTCCGGGGCGGTAGTGGCGATGATATCTTGCACCCGCTCTTTGGTTTCTTCGTTTTCTACTACTATTTGATCGATATCATTATTGTTGGTATCGCGAATAATTTTTTGCAAAAAATCTAAATCTTGATAAAGCAAAGTGGGGCTATTGCTTTTTACGGCTTTGCCTTGGATGCGCCGCCATTTTTTTTGCAGCAATTTATAGTCATCGGCCAAATCCTTGGCACTGGCATCGGCGGCTGCTGTTCTAATTATCATGCCGCCTTCGCTTATCATCGATGATACCTGCTCTTTTAGCCAAGCGCGCTTATCCTCATCCTCGATGCGCCTGGATACTGCCAAATAATCACTATTGGGCAAATATACCAGATAACGGCCGGCTATGGTGGGCTGCATGGTTAAGCGTGCGCCCTTAGCGCCCACCGCTTCTTTAACTATTTGCACCATAACCTCTTGATTTTTTTTAAGCAGCTTGTCTATGCTTTGCTTATTGCCTTTAGGCTGGGGCTTATCTAATAAAGTAGGCGGAAAAAACACATCATCCACATATAAAAAAGCATTGCGCTCTAAGCCAATATCGATAAAGGCCGCCTCCATGCCGGGTAGCACATTTTCGACCTTGCCTTTATAGATATTATTGACGCTGCCGCCATAACCCAGATGCGGAAAAAACATCTCGGTAATAAGTCTATCATCAACAAAAATAACCGATACATCCTGATCATAAGTATGAATTAACATTTCTCGCATTATTGCACATCCTAAAATTTATTAAAAGTGCAGCTTAAGCCGCTGCCAATTAGCACTATCCACATGGGGGGCAATAATTTCCATCAATTCATTGGGCTTAATCGCCGCCGAACTATTTAAAGAGCAAGCATAATAAATACGCCCCTGATCAAGCTTAATGCCAACTAAGGCCGGGCGAATATCAATTTGTTTGCGCCCTTTGGGGCTAACTCGCTCGATAATCCAACTATCCTTAGCCATAAGTTGTTCGATATTATGGTTAATTTCAGACGCATTATATTCGCCTAAAATATCCAAGCTATAATCGGCTTGCTTGGCTGCGGCCATCAAGGCCGGCTGCTTAAAATCGATTTGCTCGGCTGCCAGTATTTGCAGGCCGGCAGTTAATGATTGATTTAAGATATCTACCCAGTTAGCAGGTGCTTTGTCTATAAAGTACAAATCCAAACATTCCTCATTGCCGGCCAAACCCACCGGATGCGCCGGCC
Source organism: uncultured Peptococcaceae bacterium (assembly GCA_964372025.1). Taxonomy (GTDB): domain Bacteria; phylum Bacillota; class Dehalobacteriia; order UBA4068; family UBA4068; genus CAYJBP01. Next base: position 2,259 of record CAYJPF010000037.1, read on the forward strand.
CGAACGAGATTAGCATATGCGGATTAAAGCCTTGCGAATAGGCAATTGGCAAATCGGCGCGGCGAATCGCTTTTTCGATTACCGCCAGCAAATCCAAATGCCCCAACCAGCGGGCATTATCGCAGATAGCCAATTGCAAGCGCCATCTTGTTTTAGGCTCGGCATTTAGGTTGGTGCTAAACTTGGGCTTGGCAAAATCGAGCTTATTTTCGGCCAATTGCATGGGGCAATCCAAATCGGTACATACCCCGCAATTGCTGCATTTGCCATAGCGGCAATCCTCGGTTAAAGCGCCACGCCCTGCTTGAGCATATTCTTGCCAGAGCCAATCCTGGTCTACACCGCAACTTATATGCTGCCAAGGCAAGGCCTCGTCTTTGCCATAAAAGCGGCAAGCAAATTGCTCCATGGTTAAATTATTATCGGCAAAAGCCTGCTGCCATAAATCATAGCGAAAATATTCGCTCCAGCCATCCATGCGGCAACCAAGCTGCCAAGCGCGCATAATAACTGCTCCCAAACGGCGATCGCCTCTGGCCAAAGCGGCCTCGAGCAGGCTGCCTTTAGGGTCGTGATGGCGCAGGCTAACGGCCTTTAGCGGCTTGATTAGCTGACGCAAATAATTTTGTTTTTCGATTAATAAATCCACCGCATCCTGGCCATGCCACTGAAAAGCGCTATGAGCCTTGGGCACTAAAGAAGCAATACCCAAGGAGATGCGCAAGGGCTTTTTTAGCCAAGCCGGACGAGCATGTTTAAACAGGCCAACAATTTTTTTGCATAAATCGGCAATGGCGGCGATATCGCTCATTTGCTCATAGGGCAGGCCAAACATAAAGTAAAGCTTAATAGTGCTATAACCCTGGCTAAATGCAGCTTGGCAGGCATTGAGGATATCCTGCTCGGTTAGGCCTTTATTGATGATATCACGCATTCTTTGGCTACCGGCTTCCGGGGCAAAGGTAAGGCCGCTTTTGCGCACCTTTTGCGCCATGCCGGCCAAAGATACCGAAAAAGCATCAACCCTTAAAGATGGCAAAGAAAGCGCCATGCCGCAAGGCGAATAATTATCCAATAAGCTTTGCATTAGCGGCTTAATTTGGCTATAATCGGCCGAGGATAAAGAGATTAGCCCCATATCCTCATAGCCACTGTTTTTGGCCTGCTCGGCGGCCTGATCCATGATTAATTGCAAGGGTTTTTCGCGCACCGGGCGATAGATAATGCCGGCCTGGCAAAAGCGGCAGCCATGGCTGCAACCACGCATAATCTCCAGCATAATCCGATCATGCACTACCTGGGCATGGGGCAAGATAGGTTTGGTGGGGAAGGGGGCAGTGCTCATATCTTTAACAATGGCTTTTTTAATTTGTTTGGGCGCAAAAGCGGCGGCTTCCAAGTTTTTAAAATCGCCTTGTTGATTATAATTAGGCTGATAAAACCGGGGCATATAAAGGCCGGGGATGTCTAGGGCTTTTTGCAAAAGCTCGGTTTTGCTTAAATTTTCGGCCTTGGCCTTGGCTACTAAATCCATCAAAGCCGGAATTTGCTCTTCGCCCTCGCCAATACAAAAGATATCTACAAAATCGGCCAAAGGCTCGGGGTTATAGGCACATGGCCCGCCGGCTACAATTAAGGGCAGGCTTAAATCCTCCCTTGCGGCTGCCAGCAGGGGGATTTGGGCTAAATTGAGCAAATCGAGGATATTGGTATAGGTTAGCTCGTATTGCAAAGTAAAGCCAACTAAGTCAAAATCTTTAAGCGGTCGCTGATTTTCCATACTGGCTAAAGGGATATTTTGCTCAATTAATATTTGCCGTGCATCGGCCAAAGGGCAAAAAACCCGCTCTAATAGTAAATGATCATGGGCATTAACGGCCTCGTACAAAATACGCAAACCTAAATAAGACATGCCAATTTCATAAGTATCGGGAAACACAAAGGCCATTTTGGCTTTGGCTGCGGCAAAGTCTTTGCAAATAGAATTATATTCGCTGCCCAAATATTGAGCCGGCCGCTCTACCTTATGGATAGGAAAATTCATAAATTATCTCCTTAAAAAAAGCTAAAAATTACAAATTGATTTTACTCATAAAATTTATGTATTCGGCAAATAATAGCTAATACCTGCTTAAATACTAAAAAAGAGCAGCTAAAGCCATAAAAAAGGAGGATTTTATGACAAAAATTAAATGCTTGGTAGAAGAATGTAAGTTTAATAGTAGCTATGCTTGCGCGGCCAATCAGGTAGAGGTTCATTCTTGCGGTACCACCCAGGTTACCAATGCCACCGAAACCGCTTGCCAAACTTTTCAAAAATAGGTTTTTATTGTAAATAGGTAAAAAGGGGGCTCTCGCAGTTGTTTTGCGATAGCCCCTTTTTAGATATTAGGGGCGCTGCCCCCAATGCCCTATAGTTTTTGGTAAATTTAAGTAAAAACTTAAAATGGATAAACGCCCCCGGGATCTTTTACCGAACTATATTGATCATCTACCATAATTTCTTCCAGCCATTTGCCGCTAAAGTGCTCGCTAATTTCCACATGGCCGGTAGTGGCATCAATATAAAAGGCAAAACGATTATCTATGCTAATTTGTGATAAACCATAAGCTACCAAATTTTCTCTATCTAAAGTGCCACTTTCGTCCAGCCAGCCTAAAGTAGCAGCTATTTGGTTTCTAAATTCTTTGGCCGCTGCGGTTTGGGTAAAGCCGCCACCGTCGGAGCTGCCTAATACCACAAAATCGGGTAAGTCGCCCTCGGTATTATCATAATCGGTACGCCAATGCACCACATATATATCAGAGGTATCTGTTGAGGTAATGGCATAATCTATTATCTTTAAGCGGGTGGCATTAACGATGGTGGTAGCTACTTGTAAATCGGTAGTCTCGCGGCTTTCTTCAACATATTTTAAATATTGGGGCACTAATAAGGTTGCTAAAACAGCAATTATAGCCACAACTATAATTAATTCTACCAAGGTAAAACCGCGATTATTTTTATTAATTAGCATGGTTTGCTCCTTTAGATAAATAAACTGGATTTGAATTATTAATAATACTTACCAGATGTTAACAAAATTAAATCTTGAATAGCATTATCATGCAGCCCTTGATTGGCTTGCCAAGCAGCCAAAAGCGCTGCAAGATCGGCATAAAGCTCGGGGCTAAGCTCTTGATAATTAGCCAATATATACTGATAACTTTCCAAAATTTGGGGATCAATTTGATCATCATAATCATAAGGATGGCTATTATCAAAGAAAAAGGCCAGGATATAGCTATCCCAATAGCTATTGAATAAAGACTGCGCCACCTCGGCCATTAGATGATCGGGATATTTTTGCAGATAATCATAATACTCAAAAGCCGCCTTACCTAAGGCATTCCAATCGGTGATGGCAGCATCGGCGATAATAGATCGCGCCGGGTTTTGGCCGGCCAAGTTGATATAAGCAGCCATGCCCTCGCTTAATTTGCCATCTAAAATCTCGGCTACGGCTAGGCTATCGGTTTGCAAATAGGTATCGCCCTCGGCCATATATTGGCTATAAGCATTGGCCTTTAGCTCTTGCTCGCTTAAAGTGGCCAGCACTTGCGCGGCATCTAAGCCGGCACTAAAGCCCTCATGAAACACCATCATTGATAGGATATACTCATCAGCAATAAGGCCTTCTTGAGCTAGGATTAAATCAAAAATTTGCTGCGGCAAAAAATAATTGCTAAAATCATTGCTATTGAGTAAGGCCATAAACTCGGCCTCAAAATCAATAGCCGCCGGAAGCTGCTCGGGCGATTCTTGTTCGGGTTCTGCCTGGTCAGGCGATTCTTGTTCGGGTTCTGCCTGGTCAGGCGATGCCTGGTCAGGCGATGCCTGGTCAGGTTGTGCCTGGTCAGGCTGTGCCTGTTCGGGCGATGCCTGGTTGCCGGTGCAAGCGCCTAGTAGTGGGATTAGGCAAAGTATGCATATAAACAAAAGTTTGCGCATAGGATATTCCTTTCCGGATGGTTTGCTGCTTGGCTGCCTTTTTTAGTTGGCAGGGGGCAGGGTATTGCAGCCTTTTGATAAAGGGTATTGTAATTTTGTTCGTTTTAGATTATAATAGCATAGTGCATGCCCAATGTCAAATGGGTCATATTTTTAAATAATAGAGGTAACTATGCTAAAACTAAAACAGTATCTGCAAATCAATATGATTTTGCTGGCCATTGCCATTATTTTGCTGGCGGCCGGCTTAATTTGGCAAATTAGCGGCAGCCCCCAATCGGCGGCCGAATTGCCTGCCGAGGCCGACGATGCCGGCGATGCCAGCGATACCCCCAATGCCAGCGCCAGCCCCGATGGCCAAGATGGCACAGCTAGCGGCCTAACTGCCATGTTTCCATCAGTGTCTAATGGTATGACGGAAGAAGGGCAAGCCAGCGCAGCAGCCGAGCAGGAAAGGCAGCAGGCTTTAGAGAAGGCTAATCTGGAATTTATTTTGCAGCAAATCCAAGCTCAGCCTACTATCGAGCAGAATATTTTGGCCGAAATGGCCGGCTTTGCCTATACGCCGCAAGAGCCTTTAATCCTGTTAAACCCCTATGGAATTTCGCCGCTTAGTGCGCTAATTGCTTTTAAAACCGATATTCCCCTTAAAATTAGCCTTCAAATTAGCGGCAAGGATGAGCATAGCGGCCTAAGTTTTGAATTCGACTTTTTTAATAATGAACATTATCTGCCGATTTATGGCCTATATGCCCAGCATGCCAATACAGTTAGTCTTAGCGGCCATGATAGCGACGGCAATTTAGTTATCGAGCAAACATATACTATTCAAACCGATCCTTTGGCAACCCCTTATAATACTTATATTATCCAAGCTAAAGCCTATGATTTGACGGCCTATCAGGAGGGTTTTAATTTTACCACCCAGTATATCAAATCGGCCTATGATTATAATGGCGAATTCCGCTGGTATTTGCCGCGCCATTTTTTATTGGGCAGCACTTATGAGCTGGCCAATGGCCATATGCTTTTGGGGGTGGGCGCTAATCATCAAGGCGATACCATTTTTGTGGAGATGAATTATCTGGGCAAAATTTTTGCTGCTTATTATGCGCCTTATGGCTCGCATCATCATTTAGAGCCATTGCCCAATGGCAATTTTTTGGTGGCAGGTAGCAGCGGTTATACCGTAGAAGATATTGTTTACGAGCTGGATACCCAAACCGGGCAAATTGCCAATATTATTGATTATAAGCAAATATTACAAAGAACGCGTTTGCTGCCTAATTTAAGTTATCAGCAAAATCGGGATTGGCTGCATTTAAATGCGCTTAGTTATCAAGAGCAAAGCAATAGCTTGATAATTTCGTCGAATATGCAATCGGCGGTGATTAAGCATGATTATGATGATTTAAGCATTGATTGGATTTTGGGCAATCCTGTGGGTTGGAGCAATATGTATCAGCAATATTTGCTAGAGCCGATTGGCGAAAATTTTGAATATAGTTATGGTCAGCATTTGCCGCTTGTGCTTGATGATTTGGATAATAATCCCGATACGGTGGATATATTGCTTTTTGATAATGGCCGTGGCCGCTACAGCTTTGATAGCCAGCTGATGTATGCCATTGAGCAAGGGCAAATTATGCCACCCGAATCTTATTCACGGATGGTGCATTATCGGATAGATGAAGCCAATATGACGGTGGAGCAAATTTGGCAATATGGCAAAGAGGCCGGTGTTGATTTGTATTCGATATGGGGTGGTAGCAGCTATTATTTGGATAATGGTAATCGTTTGGGTTTATTTTCGGTAAGTACCGAGGGCGAAACTATTTATTATCCCCATGCCCTAGAGGTTGATGAGGCAGGCAATATTATTTGGGAAGCGATGTTCTTTACCGATGGGCCTCATGGTAATTTTGGTGAAAACCGCCTGCAAAGGATGAATATTTATAATCAAAGTGCTAATGATTTGGGCATTGGTCGTCCGCTTAATGATATGATAAGTTCTAATATTTGGCAAAAATACGGTTTTGAGGAGGATGTATGAAAAAGTATTTATTATTAACAATTTTAGCTTGTAGCTTGGCTTTAGCCGCATGTGGTGATGAGCAACCTGCCGCTGATGGTGGGGATGCCGCAAATGGCGAGCAAACCGAGCAAGCCGAGGTGGCTGCGCCGCTGGAGGCAGCTGATCAAAGCGCCTTTACCTGGCAGATTGGCTTGGAAGAGTATCAATTACATAGCGAGCTTAATAGCACGGTAAGCAGCACTTTATATGATGGCACAGTGCAGGAAACGCCGCATCATGATGCACCTAGCGAGGGGCAAATGTTTTTGCTGCTTAAGTTAAATCTAAACAAAGCCCAGGCGGGCAATAACCCCTTTAGCTGGGATGATTTAAGCATCGAGGATGCTCAAGGGCAAAGCTATGCTCGTTTGGCCAATGATAGTTTTATCGAAAATCATGCCTATAGTCGTTTGCCCTCTACCGATATAGCTTTAGGCGAAAATAATGGTTATATCTGTTTTGAGATTACCGCAGAAGCCGCCGAAGGCGCGCTGTATTTGGTGCATCAGGCCACAGAGGGCGAGAATCGTCTGCAAATTAAATAGAATTAATAAAAAGAGGGTCTACCGCAAAACTTTTTAAAGTTTTACTCAATTTTTTACAAAAAATTGCGGGGTTTGGGGCAGAGCCCCAAGGTCTTAAAAAGGTTTTAAGCCAACCAAAAAAACTAAGCAAGCAAATCAAAATAAAGGTAAAAAAGCTGGCAGGAAATAAAATTGGCTTAAAACCGGCGCCTTTTGGCGATAGCCAAAACAGCCCTCAAGATCAAGCAAGAAACCAATAACAGTTATGATGAAAAAAAGGGCTATCGCAAATAGTTTTATTTGCAACAGCCCTTTTTAATATTTAATTTAACCTAAAACGATTTTCGCGATTGCCTAGGGCAATAATAGTACCCCTTTGTACCTGAGTGCCCATATTGGCCACAAAACGATTGCCGCCATCAATATAAGTGCCATTGCTCGAATAATCGGTTACCATATAAGTGTTACGCATAGGATCAAAAGTAATCGAACAATGCTTACGGCTGATTTTATCAGCATTTTGATCAAGAATTAAATTGCATAAATTATTATCACGACCAATTAATAATTCCTCATTAGCTGCCAGCGGAATATCTTGGCCGGCATACATACCGCTTAAGCCCGATATCGATGGCTCGCTGCTGCTAGCCGCATTATGACCAGCTGCCGGTTTGCCGGCTTTAGGTACATTTACCAAATTGCGAGCAGCCTGCCCCATGCTATGACCCTTGCCATTATAACTAAAATTGCCGGTAAAAGCTATCTGATAATCCATGCTGCGACGACGTCCGCCCGAAAAAGGAATTAAAATGCCAATTGCCATATGGGGCTCGATGCCAAAGGCCAAATATTGCTTATAACGCCAATACATATTGTAAGCAATGCAAGCCAAAACATAAAGACCAAATACAATATTAGCAAAAGTGCCCCAGTTATTGGCACTAATCGCCATAATTATCCAACGCAAAATACTACCAAAAAACCACCAGCCCTCTAGGAAAAACATCTTCCACCAGGCCTCATCCACTATCTTTAAGCGATAGATGGCTTTGGCAAAAGGCACAAAAGGCATCCAATCCCTGTCCAGGCCGGCTTTGCGCCCTATATATAACCACTTAAAACCGGTTATGGCCCACATAGCACCAATAATAATGATAAGTGCAATTACCATTACCACCAAACTGCCTGTTATCATGCTAAAAATGCCACCAAAAATTTGGCCTGCCAAACCGCTTAAAGGATTGCTGCCGCCACCCAATAAGGCCATCGGATCCATCATGCCGCCCATGCCGCCCATGCCGCTACTACTGCTGCTACTGCTGCCGGCCAATGCGCCTGCTAAACTTAGTAAATCCATTATAATACCTCCTTATATGATAATAATTATTTATGATTGCTGTTCTTGATTGATATTTTCCCAGGTAAAGGTTGCTGTGCAGCAAGGCATAAACATTAATTCCGTTTTGCCTACCAAAATACGATCATGGGCATTAAGCTTTTGTGGGCTTAAAACTACCTCGCCATTTAGATAGCATAATTCTTTGCTATCGCCGGGCTGAATTAAAAACATATTGCCGCGTGGCTCGTAAATTACAATGCCATGACGATCACGGCTTACGGTTAAATCCTTGCTAATGCAAACATCCATACCGCTGCCACGGCCAATAAAGTTGCGGCCGCTTTTTAGCCTAAAATCTTCGCCAAAATGCTCGCCTACCACGCAAACCAGCCAACCAACCACCGGCTCTACCCCCATCAAAGACGAGAAAAAGCCCACCGTTTTATTATCATCATCGGCAATTGGCGAATTGTTTAGGCTGCCTTGCTGGGCGGCCTTTACCGCATCCTGCAAAGAACTGCCGCCGCTGCTGCCGGCCATGGCCTCGGTTAGGGGTACGGTTTCCTGCGCCGCTGCATTTTGGTTTAGGGCTACGGTTACATCATCACCCTTGCCCATCATATTAACCGGCATGGTTAAATTATCATTGCCCAGTGCACCGCTGCAATGGGGGCAGGTTTGATAACGCTCGGAATCATAAAAATGGCCGCTATTGCATTTTACTAAATTCATGATATCACTCCTTTTTATTAATTGCTATTTAAATTAGAACCTAAAAAACGAATCAGGATAATAGAGGTATTATCCTGCGCCCCATTATTGCCATCAATAGTGGCTGTAATTAGGCGGTGGATGGCTTCGCTTAAATTATTAGGCGGCGGTGTTAGCAAATCTAAAATCTGCTGATCGCTTAAAATTTTGGTAAGGCCATCGCTGCAAAGCAAAATTATATCATCGGGCACTAGGATAAAGGGGCTGCGGGAAATATCAATCACCTCCAAAACCGGTGCCCCGATATAACTTAATAAGGCTTCTCTTTTAGGATCATTATCGGCCTCCTCTTGGCTAATCTTGCCGATATTTACCATATCCTGCAAGCGTAAGGCATAATTATGATCTTTGGTTAAACGGGCTATTTCGCCATCACGCAGCAGGTAAATGCGGCTATCGCCAACCGAAGCCCAATAAAGATTATTTTTGCGGATATAAGTGCTTACCAAGGTGGTGCCAACCTCGCGCCCTTGGTCTAGGTAGCGCTTATGAATCATTTGATTGGCTTTATCGATAAAATTATTATAACTTAAGGCAATATTATCTTGCTCGTCTAAGGCCGCCAGATGATTGGCAAAAAACTCCACCGTATCGGCACTGGCCAAATCGCCATCTTCCATGCCGCCCATGCCATCGCAAAGAATGGCAAAAATCGTGCCCGGCTCGCTTAAGGGCTCGCTGGCATAAGCTGCATCCTGCTGATACTTACGCGTACCCAAATGGCAGGCAAAGGCGGTATCAATATATAAATTAGGCCGCTCGTCAATAATTTGCACGGTTGGGGTATCGGCCGGGGTAGTCGGGGTAGTCGGTGTTTCGGCTGCAATCTCTTGCTTGTTTTCCGGGGGAATATCTTTTTTGCCAAATTTTAGCATAAGCCAACCTCCATGGTAATTTCCTCGTTGAGGATATAAAACTTGTCGCCGGCCTTTAGCGGATAAAATTTATTCTGCTCCAGGCGGCCTTGCTTGGTAAAGGTGCCATTGGTCGATAAATCCTTTAAATAGAATAAAGCCGATTTTTCGTCAAAGCGAATTTCGCAATGGATGCGGCTGATATTGATGCTATCTAAAACAATATTGCATTTATCGGATGCGCGGCCAATGATTAGAGGCACATTTTTGGGGATTAGCCAGCGATCATTGCTGTTTTTCTTTTCTACAAAGGGCAGGCCTTTAATCTGAATTTGCTGCCTAGGATTAGCAGCTGCAATTTGCTTATCATCTAGGGCGGCTAAAAAATCGGCCATACTGGTATAGCGCTTTCTAAAATCCAGGCTTAGGCTTTTTTCGATGGCTAAAGCTAAATTATCGCTTAAGCCATATTCACGCAAATTTTTAATAGGCTCGCCACCTAAACGATCGGGGGCATCGGGCGGCCTAATGCCGGTTATCATATTGTAAAAAGTTGCAGCTAGGGCATATAAATCAGTCCAGGGGCCTTGATTGCCTTTGCCGGAATACTGCTCGGGTGGGGCAAAACCGGCCTTTAAAATCACCGATAGGCTGCGGCTCATCTCGCCTACAAAAAAGCGGGTTGCGCCAAAATCAATCAATTTTACCTTGCCTTGGGAGGTAATCAGAATATTTTCGGGGCTAACATCCCGATGCAACATGCCCTTTTCATGCACAATTTGCAAAGTTTGAGCCATGGTTTTAAGAATTTGAGTAGCCAAATTTAAAGATAATTTACCACCGCCGGCCTTGCTTAAGGCGCCTAAAGTTAGGCCATCTAAATACTCCATTACAAAGTAGGCGGTACCGTTTTCATTAAAGCTATCCATTACATCTACAATATTTTCAGTGCCGCTAAAGGCCTTAAGGGTTTGGGCTTCGCGCTTAAAAACCTCGATACCATGGGCAAAAACTTGGCGATTATCAAAACCCGATGCGGTAATACAGCGGCCATCGCCTAAGCGAACAGCCTGCGCTAAGGGCATATATTCTTTGATAGCTACCAATAATTTATTGGTTTGGTTTTGGGCTAAATAAGTAATACCAAAGCCCCCTGCCCCCAAAACCCTGCCCACTAAATAGCGGCCGGCCAAAATAGTGCCGGGCTTAAGCATATAATTTAGCTCGGCCTCGTTTAAGCGAATATATCCGCATTGATTACATTTTTCGGCCATGGTTTTGGCAAAACAATTTGGGCAAAAATTTATCATTATACTCCCCCCCTTCCTGCAAAAAGCTTAATTAAGCACGAAAAATCATTTTTTGGCCGGCGGCTTCAATAATATCGCCGCTATTAAGTGGCCGCTGATTATTAATGGCTATGCCATTTAAATATGTGGCAGAAGTGCTGCTTAAATTGCTAATTGTAAATAAATCATCCTCTTCGGCAATTACAAAATGTTGGCGGCTCATTTGGGGATTATCAAAAACAATATCGCAAATATCGCTGCGCCCTACAAATAGGGTTTTATTGATGGCTATTTCCACCCTTTTATTTTGGCCATTAATATCGGCCACCTCTAAGGCGATATTTTTTAGATTTTCCTGCACAAAATGCACTTTATCGCCACCTTGAGCAGCCAGATTAATAGCGGCAGCCTCTTTAGCGGCCATGATTTGCTCGTTTTCGATAATAGCGGCCTCGGCCTTACGCTTTTTATTTAGCATAATAATTACTATGATGATAATGATAATCAAAACCAAAATAATAAATAACCAGGCCGTACCGGGGATTTGATTGCTATCGCCACTGCTACCTGCGGCAGTGCCGCTAGCCGTTCCTGCGCCATCGCCGCCATCGCCGTCGGAGGGATTAGCCCCCTCCAAGCCATTAAAGCTTAAGCTGTATGTATTGCTTACCCCGTTTTTTTCCATCGAGATATCGCTTAAATCGGCGGCCGATACGGTGATATCCTGCATGCCATAAAGCGGAGCAATGGTTAGGGTGGCTTGATAATTATCGGCATCATAGGCAACCGCCTCGATGCCTACCAGGCCATCGGCGGTTAGCAGGCTATAATTTTCTTTAAGATTAGCGCCCTCAACCGCTTCGGAAAAGGTAATTTGCAAATTGGCGCTATCGATTTGATTAACATTATCGATTTGCGGCGCCTGATTATCGGGCTGCCAATAATGAAGATATAGCTGGCGGCTTAAATTTTGCTCGCCGATTTGCAGGCTTAATTGCGCAGGATTATCCGGCAAAATATTATTGGCGGCCACAAATTTAGCCCGATATACCTGCGAGGAAATTGCCTGCACCTGCTCGGCAAAAATTTGCTCTAAATTATCACTATTTACCACATTAATAATGCCGCCGCTTAAACGGCTTAAGGCACCTAAATTATCCAAACTATTTTTTTCGCCATGCTCAAAGCCAAAGGCATAAAGGGGTAAATTGGCATTTAGCAGGCCTTGTTCTACTTCTTGCTGGGTATAGCCGCCCAAATTATAATCTACCGAATCGGTAAAAACAAAGGCCAATTTGCGGTCTTGGGCCATGCTTTCGGCTAAGGCTAAATCGGTGGTGGTGGCTAGGGTATCAAATAAAACCGTATTATCTTGATTAGGATTAAGGCCATTGATGGCCGCGTCGATTAAAGCGCTATCGGTTTCATCGCTAACTAAGGGGATAACCTCATCGCCAAAGGCAATAATTGTGATTAGCTGATTAGACGCTTTAGCTGCATTAAAGCTAAGTAAGGCTGCCTTGATAGCCGCCATTTGGCTTTGGCTTATCGAGCCCGAGCAATCAACCAAAAAATAATAATGAACTTTAGGCTCGCTATCGGCGGCCACTAATTGCTCTAAAGTCAAAGGCTGATTATTGATGCTAAGGCTAACCGTAGCAGCATCAATATCGGCAGGGCCATAAAACCAGATATTTAGATTGGGCAATTGGCCTTGTATCTGCTCCAGGCGAAAATTTTCGCTAGGGCTTTCGGCGGTGGCGGCCAAAGCCAGAGGGCTAAGGCTAAAAATGATTAAAGATATTAAGATGATTAGGCTAATTTTAATCTTCATTCCAAACCCTCCCTATTTTGCAATATGGTATAAATACCAGCTCCGAGCTGCCAATTTTGATTATTTCATCGCCATTTAGGCGCATACTATCAGTTAAAGGTTGCTCGTTTACCCAAACCGATTCGCCCGTGCCCCTAATTAGGCTAAAGGCAATTTGCTTAGGCTCGAAGATAATCGAGCAATGATTTTCGCGGCTGATTAAGGCATCATCGGGCAGGCAAATGGCCATTTTATAGTCGCGCCCGCAAAAATTGCGCCCGGCATGCAGCTGATAGCTACGGCCTTTTTCGCCGCCTTTGATGCAAACCAGCCAGCCTACTACCGGGTCGATGCCCAGGCTGCTGCTATAAATGCCCACTGTTTTAGGGTCGGCTGCGGCGGCTGCCCCTAAATTTACTTGCCTTGGTATTGCCTGCTGAGCAGCAGCGGCGGCATTTGTGCCATCAAAAGGGGCGCTGCTATTGGGGCTAAACTCAAAGCGAGTCATTTCCTCGCCGATGGCACGGCGCTTAAGCGGTGCTTGCTCGCAATGTGGGCAGCTATCAAATTTGCTATTATCATAAAAGTGGCCATTATTGCATTTGCTGATAGCCATAAATCACCCCCTAAATTAGTTGTTTACCAGGTTAATTGCTATTGCCGAAAAATTGTCCATATCCTTGCCTTTGCCGGCGGCCTTTACTTTGGCGGCCATATTATCCAGCCAATCTTGGGCAGATTTGGTATTTTTGGCGGCTTTTAGCATATCTTTTTCTACTATTAATTCCCAAAAACCGTCGCTGGCCAATAAAAAGCTATATCCGGCAGCGATATTATTATTGGCGGCAAAGGTGTAGCGTGGTTCTTCATCTACGCCTAAAGCCCGCAAAATCCGATTGCGATCCTCGTGAAAGCGCAATTGTTTGGCCGAAATTTCGCCTTGTGCCACCAGCATTTGGGGCACGCTATGATCTAAGGTTTGGCCGATAATATGGCCATTATTAAAAGTGTAAATGCGGCTATCGCCGGCATGAGCCATGGCGGCTAGGCCATCACGAATATTTAAGATAGTAATAGTAGTTTTATATTCATTTAATTTACGCATTTGCTGCTGATAGGCAATAAGGGCGGCATTAGCCTCTTTAATGCATTGCTCGATTAAGTATTCGGCCGGCAAAGCCTCGCGCAAAAAAACTTGCTTGGCGGTATCGATAACCATGGCACTGGCCACCTCGCCGCCGCCATGGCCGCCTAAGCCATCGCAAAGGATAAATAGATGGCCGTTTTGGCCGCTTGCCATGCCTACGGCATCTTCATTAATTTTGCGGCTACCAATTTGGCTTAATAATGCATAATCAATATTCATCGGCTGCACCTTCCTTTTGTTTACAATCTTATTATACACTAAAAGTTACAAAAAAAAAATAGACAAAATTCACAATAAGTTGTAATATCTTCACAATTTAACAATTTAATTTTGCAAAAGCTACCAAAAAACAAAAGCAGGTTTTTGGCTAATAATAGCGAAAATAATATAAGGCAGAAGAGCCGGCTAAGTCGTGAATTTATTGTGGTTTATTGGTTTAAGGCTCTGCTTGTTGTGGGCTTTAGCCTATAAGTTGCAGTCGGATGCTTTTGGGTGCATACATTGGAGGACTACAATGTATGGGCACTTCTGCCCTAAAAAAGTGGCTAAAATTGGCAACTTTAAGCCAATTTTAGCATATTTTAGCTAAGTAAAAGATAAGTTTAAGGAGTTTTGCTTAATTATGACAAATATCCTCAATCCAAACCAAAATGGCGAAATGGTTTTAGTCGAAATTGCGCCGCAAGATATTGATTTTTTTAATAAGCTAATCGAGGGCTATGATAATTTAGCTCTTGTAACCACCATCGATGCCAAAATGGGTAAATTAGCATTATGGGTAGCCAAACAATCGTTAAAAGACCTGCTGGCCGTGCTTAAATGCCTGCCGATACCTATTCATTTAGTAAGCCATAATACATAGCTCTACCAATTAAATAGCTTAAATTCCCCTGCGATTATGCAGGGGTTTTTTTTGGCAAAAAAACAGCTATTTTGGCCAAAAAGCCAGTTTTTTATTACAGATAACTATGGCTAATTTGTCTTAATTTTGGGGCAGGTATCTAGGCTATTAATACTAAATATAGTAAATGATAAGTAAAATTAACTATATTTAGGGGGTATGGCATATTTTTAAAGGTTTAGGCATAATAATGGGCATAGCAATAATTATTGGCATTTATTTTTTTAGCCAAGATCATAGCGCAACCGAGATAATAGCGATAAACCGGCAAAACTTAAGCCATGATTTGGCGGCAAGCCAGGCGGAGCTGGCGGCAATTTTGGCCGATTATTATATTGGTGCGGCAAGCAGGGGGGAGGCAGAACAGGCTATCATTAGGGTGCAGAATATTAAGCAGCAATTAGTGGCTTTAGAGCAATAAATTAAAAATAATGAATAAATCAGCAATTTGGCGCATAAAAGATATAGAGAAGTTCTGGCGCTAAGACGCTAGCTAATAAGGGAGGGAAAAATGTGGATAATTTTGATGTATTAAAAGATGTCTCCGAAAGAACCGGAGGGGATATTTATTTAGGAGTGGTAGGGCCGGTGCGCACCGGCAAATCTACCTTTATTAAGCGTTTTATGGAAATTATGGTCCTTCCTAATATTGCCGATTTCCATGAGCGCGAAAGAGCCCTAGACGAATTACCCCAAAGCGGAGCAGGCCGCACAGTGATGACTTCCGAGCCTAAATTTGTGCCGGCCGAGGCGGTAAATATTCCGGTTAGCGAGGGTTTAAGTTGCAATGTACGCCTGGTGGATTGCGTGGGCTATGCGGTAGAAGGGGCTTTGGGTTTTGAGGAAGAGGATGGCCCTAGGATGGTATCTACCCCTTGGCATGATCAACCGATGCCCTTTATCGAGGCCGCCGAGCTGGGCACACGCAAGGTTATTACCGATCACTCTACCATTGGTTTGGTGATATTAAGTGATGGCAGCATTGGCGATATCGAGCGCCAAAACTTTTTAAGTGCCGAGCAAAGGGTTATCGAGGAATTGCAAGCTTTGGGCAAGCCTTATGTAATCATCTTAAATAGTTTAAGCCCCGAAAGCGAACAAACCCAGGCTTTAGCCGAGCAATTGGCGGCCGATTATGGGGTAACGGTAATCCCGGCTAATGCCGCAAAGCTAAGTTATGATGATTTGCTAATTATCTTAAATGCCGCTCTTTATGAATTTCCGGTTAGCGAAGTTAATATTAATTTACCGCGCTGGATAGAGGAATTGCCAAGCAATCATTGGTTAAGAAGGCGCTTAGAAGCGGCCGTAAATGACACAGTAGGAGATGTAAAAAAAGTACGGGATTTAGAAAAATTGCTTGATGCCCTAAATATCGAGGATATTACCGAGGAAGTAGCGCTAACCGATATGGCTTTAGGCAGTGGCATTGCAGCTATCGGGCTTAAGGTGGCCGAGGATTTATTTTATCGCATCTTAAGCGAACTGGTTGGCGAGGATATTGATGGCGAGCATCATATTATGCAATTGATGCATAAATTTAGCCAAGGCTGGAAGGAATGGGATAAAATGGCCGAGGCGATGAACGAGGTAAATGATAATGGCTATGGGGTGGTATCGCCACGCATGGAGGAAATTTACTTAGAAGAGCCCGAGCTAATTAAACAAGGCGGCCATTTTGGGGTAAGGCTAAAGGCCAGCGCGCCCAGTTATCATATTATTCGTGCCAATATTACCACCGAGATTACGCCGCTAATCGGTTCGGAAAAGCAATGCGAAGATTTGGTGCGCTATATATTAAACGAGTTTGAGGATGACCCGCAAAAAATCTGGAATACCAATGTTTTTGGCAAATCGCTATCGGATTTGGTATCGGAAGGGATATCCGGCAAATTATATAAAATGCCCGAAAATGTGCAAGAAAAACTGCAAGAAACTTTGCAGAAAATCGTTAATGATTCCGGCGGTGGCATTGTATGCATAATTATTTAATTTAACGCATAAATATTACTAAAAATAAATTAAGTAATGCCAGCTAAAAGAAGAAGCCAAGCGCTTCTTCTTTTTTCATTTATGTATATGTGTTGCTTTAAGCAATAAGTAAATGCAATTTGCTTATCTAATAATTTAGCTTGACAAATTAAAAAAATAATGTATAATTATGTACTGTAGATGCTAAACAATATCAACTAAGGAGGAAGAAAAATGCAGTACTTAATCTGGGTATTATTGATTGTATTTTGTTCGGTACCGGCGCTGGTGGCATTTTATTTAAGCAAAAAGAACGACTCCTATCCCGATAAAGGGGGTGACCAAGCATGATTTTAGCAATTATTTTGCTATATTTGGCTGGTATGCTGGGCATTGGCCTATGGGCATCGCGCAAGGTTAAAAGCACCGAGGATTATTTAATGGGCGGCTTTAATTTTGGTATTTTGCCGATGACAGGCACCTATTTAGCCACCTTTTTTAGCGCTTTATCGCTTTTAGGTGGGGTTGGTTTAATTTATCGTAGCGGTATCGGCGGCAGCTGGATGCCGATGGCCTGGGCTTTAGGTTCGGCTTTTGGCCCGATTATCGCTTTTCGTTTTCGTAAGGTTAGGGTGCTTAGCCCTTCGGAATTTTTCTATAATCGTTATGGTAGCCGCGGTTTGCAGGTATTTGGGGCGCTTTCGGCCATTATTGCTTTATTATTTAATATGATTGTCCAAATAACTGCCATGGGTTTAATTTGGAATTTGGCCACCGGCCGCAGCCTGGAAGAGGGCTTTTTAATCGGTACGGCGATTGCCTTATTGTATACGGTATCGGGCGGTTTTTATGCCGTAGTTTGGACAGATGTGGTGCAATGTGTGGTCTTTATCGGCACAATTTTGATTGCGGTTATTGTGGTAATCAGCCAGGTAGGCAGCATAGGCGATGTTTATAATCAAGCAGCCTTAATCGCCACAGCCCCCGAGGTGGGCGGCACGGCCAATGAGGCCGGCTCGATGCTAAAATTCTTAGGCCCATATACAATGCTATCGCTATTTTTTAATTTCTTGGTGCAGGGGCCGGGTACCGGTTCTCGGCCGGAATATTTGCAGCGTATCCAGGCCGCTAATAAATTAAGCACTACTTTTAAAACCTATATTATTGCCTGGATTATCCTAATTTTTGTTTATATCTCTTTAAATATCGTGGGTGTGGGCGGCCGTGTATTAATTCCTACCATGCCTGAAGGGATGAGCTCGGATTGGATTATGCCTTTGATTTTCCTCGAGTTTACCCATCCTGTAATTACCGGTTTATTCTTCTCGGGCTTGCTGGCAGCTGCGATGAGCACGGTGGATTCGAGCATGATGATTATTACCGCTTCGGCTACCGATATTCTTAAGGTAGTAAAAGGCAAGCAAGAGATTGATAGCAAAAAGATAATGCTATTTAGTCGTTGCGTAACGGTATTGGTTGGTATAGCGGTATATTTGATGGCCTTAAATAATAATAGCTTTATTGTAACGGTGGCCGGATATGGCTTTGGTATTTTGGGCTTAACCTATTTTGTGCCCTTAATGTTTGGCCTATATTCCAAAAAAGCCAATACAATTGCTACCTGGGCCTGCATTATTGGCGGCAGCATTGCCTTTATTGTATGGCAATATTGTGTTACCACCGGTATTTTTGTAAAAGGTTCGGTGGCGGCGGCTATTCCGGCTATTGGCTTTAGCGTGCTGGTAGGTATTATCCTAATGGCTATCGTATCGGCAGTAACCAAGCCCATGGAAGAAAAATTCTGGGCGCCGTATTTTAGCAAAATCAAGCAATAATTAGTGGTTGATTTGGCCGCAAAAGCAAAACAAAGCCCTAAAATCGCTAAATTGGCAGAAAATAAAAGCAGCTTAAGCTTAACGGCTTGAGCTGCTTTTTTATCAAGAAATCAACTTTTGATATTTAAAAATCCAAAACTTATCAACAAAGTTATCCACATTATCCACAGGTTATTTTGTAAAAAATTGTCGGATTAATAATAATTATTAACGGCTTCGAAGATGATATTAACCACTTTTTTAAGGTCGATCTTGGAGCTATCCAAGCAAAGGTGATAGCTATTGATATCCTGCCATTTTTGATTAGTGATATATTCGTAGTATTTGGCTCTTTGTTTATCGATGGTAAGGATTTCTTTTTGCATTTCTTTGGTTGATTTATTTTTATCGAGCGGATTTTTTTGATAGCAGCGATTTATGCGAAAGTCCATATCGGAGGCATAGATATAAACAGACAGTGGTTTAACATCCCTAAGCAGGTAGCTAGCGGCTCTACCGATAATTACGCAATCGCCTTTATCGGCTAGATCGCGGATAATTTTGGTTTGGCTATTTTGGATAATATTGGTAGGAAGGTTATTGTAGGCGATAAAGGTGCGCCCAAAAGTATAGGGGTAGCTGCGGCTTAAAGCGGATTCGCTATATTTTTCGATATATTCGGGGTTAAGGCCGGTATCGGCGGCTACGCTATCGATTAATTCTTTATCGTAGTAGGCGGAGCCCATTAAGTCGGCTAAGCGTTTACCAATTTCGCGGCCGCCGCTGGCAAACTGGCGATTAATAGTAATAATTCTGGTCATATTTGCACCTCTTATAAGTTAATTTTTGATAAAAAAGTCAAAGAGTTTGGAGCATCTAAACCTAAATAATCCGAACTAAGTAGAATACCCTAAAAGGGTAGCAATCGAAGACAAGACTAAAGGCCAAGGTACCTAGCGAATAAGATAACTTATTAAACTAGCAAATGTAGTTGGAGCGGTATTT
>CAYJPF010000038.1:0-21325 GCA_964372025.1 uncultured Peptococcaceae bacterium
ATACAAAATACCGCTCCAACTACATTTGCTAGTTTAATAAGTTTTTCTACTCGCTGGCTGCTTTTGATATTTTGTCTTATCTTTGATTGCTAGCTCAATTTTATCAATGCTATCCTCGATGACCGTTTTCTGCCCCTTTGCTTCTTTGCTGCATTTGTCTGCTTTTAAATAATTAAAAAATATTAAAAGCAAAAATTCTTAAAATAAAAAGAGGCTATTGCAAATTTTTGCAATAGCCTCTTATTTTTTAAATTAAATATAATTATTGAACGCAGCCGGTTACTAAGGCAAGTAATGCCATTCTTACCGGTACGCCATTGCCGGCTTGAGCAAAATATACAGCGCCGGGATACTCGTCTACTTCGATCTCAATCTCGTTTACACGCGGTAGGGGATGCATGATAATCGCTCCCTCACGGAACATCTCGATATGACGTGCGCCCATAATAAATAAATTCTTGTTGCGCTCATACTCTTCCTCAGTAGCAAAACGCTCGCGCTGAACACGTGTCATATAAATAACATCAGCATTCTTAGCTGCAAAATCTAAATCATTGCATTCCTCAATCTCAATACCTAAGGCACGGATCTTAGCAATGTTCTCTTCAGGCATGGCCAACTCTTTAGGCGATGCCAATATAATCTTCTTAACATCAAACTTGGATAATGCATCCAATAAAGAATGAGGTGCACGGCCATATTTTAAATCGCCGCAAATAGCAAAAATTAAGCCATCCAAAGTGCCTTTTTCTTTATAAATAGTGTAAACATCCAATAAAGCCTGGGTAGGATGCTCGCCCGAACCGTCACCACCGTTAATATACGGTACAGTTGCAGCCCTGGCAATCTCATGCCTTACGCCTTTAATCGGGCTGCGGCATGCAATTACATCACAATAATAATTGATTACACGGATTGCATCATACATGGTTTCGCCTTTAGCGGCAGACGAAGTTTGCATTTTAGGGGTCTCGGATACGGTAATAACTTTACCGCCTAAATACTCCATACCTGCCTCGAAAGATAAACGGGTACGGGTGGAGGGCTCGAAGAATAAAGAAGCCATTACTTTGCCCTTCATGTCGGTTAAAACTCTTTTCTCAGCCAAAGCTTGATCATAATAAGCCGCAGTTTGCATAATAGTTTCTAATTCCGGCTTGGTTAGGCTTTCAATATCCATGATATTTTTGCCTTCAAATACTGCCATAGCTTCGGCAGAGGGTTTGCCTTTTGCAATTGCCATAATAAGTTCCTCCTAAAATAATAATCAAACCCTTATAATGGGCTTATAATCTTAATTCTCCATTTATATAGCATTTCCTTCATTTTGGATACAAAAATTTACTTTATAAAAAACTTAATTAAACTATGCCCCAAGCGTTGACTTTTAACGCCAATTTATGGTATATTATAGATGAATAAAATATTTTTGGGGAAATTTAAAGGTGATAAGATTGGCTTTTGCAAAAGTTCCCTGTTTGGCATGCTATGATTAGGCTTAGAAGGCGATTATTGCGTTTTGTGATAATCTGCTTGTCTGCGCCTTTTATTTTTAAGGAGGTTGTTTAATTGAAAAAAGTTGCAATTATTATGGGTAGTATCAGTGATTTTGAAGCCGTAAAGCCGGCCGTCGATTGCCTAAAATCCTTGGGCATTCCTTATGAAGCACATGTTTATTCGGCTCACCGTACCCCGCTTGAGGCCAGCGCCTTTGCCGCCGATGCCCGTGCCAATGGTTTTGGGGTGATTATTGCCGCTGCCGGCAAAGCAGCCCACTTAGCAGGCTCTTTGGCCGCTAAAACTACCTTGCCAATTATTGGTATCCCGGTAAAAAGCAGTACCTTAGATGGCTTAGATGCCCTGCTATCTACCGTGCAAATGCCACCCGGTATCCCGGTTGCCACAGTAGCCATCGATGGCGCCAAAAATGCCGCCCTGTTAGCCGCCCAAATTTTGGCCGTGGCCGATAGTGAGCTGGCCGCCAAACTAGATCAAGCCCGCATCGATATGACCGCCGAAGTTTTAGCCAAAGATGCCGAATTGCAAAAAAAGTTGGCCGAATAAGTTGTCTTAATAGAACATATATAATCGCTAATCAAAAATTGGAGGAATAATAATGACCGAAAAATTAGAACAACTATATGAAGGTAAAGCCAAAAAAGTATATGCCACCCCCGATCCGGAACTATATATTGTATCCTATAAAGATGATGCCACCGCCTTTAATGGCGAGAAAAAGGGCACTATTATGGGTAAAGGGGTTATTAATAATCGGGTAACCAATCATCTAATGCAATACTTGGCCGAAAACGGCATCCCCACCCATTATGTAGAAGAATTAAATGATCGCGAAACTTTAGTTAAAAAAGTAGAAATTGTTAAACTAGAGGTTATCGTACGCAATATTGCCGCCGGTTCTTTATCTAAGCGCATCGGCTTGCCCGAAGGCACTAAGCTAAAAAGCACCGTTTTGGAATACAGCTATAAGGATGATGATTTGGGCGATCCTTTAATCAATGATTATCATATTGCCGCCTTAGAGCTGGCTAATGAGGCCGAACTTAAATTAATCGCTTCTTATGCCTTTAAGGTAAATCAACTTTTGGCCGATTATTTGAAGGATTTGAATATCGAATTAATCGATTTTAAATTAGAATTTGGCCGCTTAAGCGATGGCACTATTGTATTGGCCGATGAAATTTCGCCCGATACCTGCCGTTTTTGGGATAGCACCACCGGCGAAAAGCTTGATAAAGATCGTTTTCGCCGTGATATGGGTGGGGTAGAGGATGCCTACCAGGAAGTTATGAAGCGTTTATTGGGAGGTAAGTAAATGCCCAAAATTAACGAGGAATGTGGCGTATTTGGCATTTATACTAATGATTTAAGCGATGTAGCAGCTAGAGCCTATTATGGCCTTTTTGCCCTCCAACATAGAGGGCAAGAAAGCTGCGGCATTGTGGTTAATCGCGATGGCTTGATGTATGGCCATCGCGGCCGCGGCCTAGTTAGCGAGGTTTTTGATGAGCAAACCTTAGCTAAGCTGGGGCAAGGCAATATTGCTGTAGGCCATGTGCGCTATGCTACTACCGGTACTAATGATGTGCATAATATTCAACCTTTAACCATTAATCATATTAAAGGCCATTTAGCCATGGCTCATAACGGCAATTTAAGTAATACCTTAACTTTGCGCAAAGAATTGGAGCTTAATGGCTCCATTTTCCATACTACCAGCGATACCGAGGTTATTGCCTATCAAATCATTCAAAAACGCCTGCAAAGCGGGTCTATCGAGCAAGCGGTAGCCAAGGCTATGGGCGTGCTTAAGGGCGCTTATTCTTTAATTTTAAGCTCGCCGCGCAAATTAATTGCCGCCCGCGACCCCTTAGGCTTTAGGCCGCTATGTTTGGGCGAGATTGAGGGCGGCTATATTGTAGCATCCGAAAGCTGCGCTTTAGATGCAGCCGGCGCTAAATTTGTGCGCGATATTTTGCCCGGCGAAATTATTGTTATCAATGAAGATGGCCTAAAATCGTATACCGAGCATTGCCATCAGGGGCCTAAATCGCTTTGCGTTTTCGAATATATTTATTTTGCTCGCCCCGATTCGATTATCGAGGGCACAGCCGTTACCAAGGCCAGGCAAACAGCCGGCGAATTGCTGGCGCAAAAAAATGCAGTAGCAGCCGATGTGGTTATCGGCGTGCCTGATTCGGGCTTAGATGCAGCTATCGGCTATGCTAGGCAATCGGGCATACCTTATGGTTTAGGCCTGCTTAAAAATAAATATATTGGCCGCACTTTTATTCAGCCTACCCAAACCATGCGCGAGGACCAGGTGCGGATTAAGCTAAATGCGATTAAAGATACCCTAAACGGCAAACGAGTTATCATGCTCGACGATTCGATTGTCCGTGGTACAACCAGTGCTCGCATCGTGCGCTTACTGCGCGAAGCAGGTGCTACCGAGGTTCATATGCGTATCTCGGCGCCGCCTTTTCTCTATCCTTGCTATTTTGGGGTGGATATCGATTCTCAAGATAAGCTGATTGCCAATAAGCATACCATTGCCGAAATCGGCGAGCTAATCGGTGTTGATTCTTTGGCTTATCTGGAAATTGACGATTTGGATCATTTGGCGGCAACCTATCAGGATGGCTATTGTAAGGCCTGCTTTAATGGCAATTATCCGGTTGATGTTAGCGAAGCCGGCCAAAAAATTGATTTAGAACCTTTATCGGCCAAAAATAAATAATAGGTGGAAAATATGAATAAAGAGCAAAGTTTTAGCGAAAGTTATAAGGCAGCCGGGGTGGATATCACCGCCGGCTACGAGGCCGTAGAGCGGATGAAAAGCCATATCGAGCGCACTAAAACGGCCGGGGTGCTCTCGGCCATTGGTGGTTTTGGCGGTTTGTTTGCGCCCGATTTATCCGGTATGGAAAAGCCGATATTTGTTTCCGGCACGGATGGGGTTGGTACCAAGCTTAAGCTGGCCTTTATCATGGATAAGCATGATAGTGTAGGCATTGATTGCGTGGCCATGTGCGTTAATGATATTATTTGCGTGGGTGCTAAGCCTTTATTTTTCCTCGATTATGTGGCGATGGGCAAAAATTTCCCCGAGCGCACCGAGGCCATTGTGGCCGGGGTGGCCGAGGGTTGCGTACAGGCAGGTGCTGCCTTAATTGGCGGCGAAACGGCCGAAATGCCCGGCTTTTATAGCGAGGAAGAATATGATTTAGCCGGCTTTGCGGTAGGCATGGTCGATCAGGCTAAAATGCTCGATCCTAAAAATGTTAAGGCCGGTGATATTATTATTGCCCTGCCATCTTCGGGCATCCATTCTAATGGATTTTCCCTGGTGCGCAAAGTTTTTGATATGGATAAGGCCGCATTGGATAAATATTATCCCCAGCTAAACGGCACTTTGGGCGATATTTTATTAGCCCCCACCAAAATTTATGTGCAGCCAATTTTGGCCTTATTGGAGCAAGTAGCGGTAAAAAGCATTGCCCATATAACCGGTGGCGGCTTTTACGAGAATATCCCTCGTGCCTTGCCAAATGGCCTGCAAGCTGCTATTAATACCGCAGCTTTACAAACACCGCCTATTTTTGGCTTATTGCAAAGCTTGGGCAATATTAGCGATCGGGATATGTTTAATACCTATAATATGGGCGTGGGCATGATGGCTATTGTGCCGCAGGCGCAAGCCGAGCAAGCTTTGGCTATTTTGGCCGAGCATGGCGAAAAAGCCTACATTTTAGGCCAAGTAGAGGTCGGCGAAAACGGGGTGCGTTTATGCTAAAGGCAAAAGTAGCGGTTTTGGTTTCCGGCGGTGGCACTAATTTGCAGGCTTTAATCGATAGCAAAGCAAATGGCTTAATGCCAAGTGTTGATTTAGCCTTGGTAATTGCCGATCGCAGCACAGCTTTTGCCTTAAAAAGGGCAGCTAAACATCAAATTGCCCATCAAGCTATCAGCCGCAACGATTGTGCCAATCAGGCTATTTTCGAATCGCGTATTTTGCAAAGCCTGGCCGACCATCAAATCGATATTATCGTTTTAGCCGGCTTTTTGGCCATCTTAAGCCCCTCTTTTATCCAGCAATATCCGCAAAGAATTATCAATATTCATCCATCATTAATCCCGGCTTTTTGTGGCGATGGCTACTATGGCCTAAAAGTGCATGAAGCCGCCCTGGAAAGGGGCGTAAAATTAAGCGGTGCCACCGTTCATTTTGTAAATGAGGTGGTGGATGGCGGGGCGATAATCAGCCAAAAGGCGGTGGAGGTTTTGGCTACAGATAGCCCGCAAAGCTTGCAGCAGCGAATTATGGAGCAAGCGGAATGGCAAATTTTGCCTTTAGCTTTAGAGCAAGTAGCTAATAATTTAGTTAAAGGAGGACAAAAAAGTGGAGATTAATAGTTATTTTGGCAATAATTCTTATCCCGGTCGGGGCATAATAATTGGCCTAAGCGAGGATAAAAGCACAGCTATCATGGCCTACTTTATTATGGGACGCAGCGCCAATAGCCGCAATCGGGTTTTTTGCATGGTGGCAGATCAAATGCGTACCAAGGCCTATGACGAAAGCAAGGTAGAGGATCCATCTTTGATTATTTATTGGCCTTTGCGCAAGGCTAGTTTTGGCGATAAAACCTATACAATTATTACAAATGGCGATCAAACTGATGATATAGCAGGCTTTTTAAATAAAGGCCTAGGCTTTGATGCCGCCTTAAAAACCCGTTGTTATGAGCCGGATGCCCCCAATTTTACGCCTCGCATCAGTGGCCTTTTAACTTTTAGCGAAGGCCAATTTTGCTATGATTTAAGCATCCTAAAAAAGGGCAAAAATGATGATTGTAGCCGTTTTTTCTATCATTATAATGCCCCTCAAGCAGGGCTTGGCCATACAATTCACACTTATGCCA
Source organism: uncultured Peptococcaceae bacterium (assembly GCA_964372025.1). Classification (GTDB taxonomy): domain Bacteria; phylum Bacillota; class Dehalobacteriia; order UBA4068; family UBA4068; genus CAYJBP01. The sequence goes on from CAYJPF010000038.1 coordinate 6,444, forward strand.
ATGATGGCAATCCTTTGCCCAGTTATAGCGGCGAGCCACAACTTATCAATTTACCGGAGCAAAGCGCAGCCGAGCTGAGCCAAAATATCTGGCAAAGCCTGGATGCCGAAAATCGGGTGGCCTTGCTGGTAAGTTATATCAATATTAAAAATCCCCTGCTTAGGGAGGATGTTTTGGTTGATCGTTGGGGTTAGGTTTGGATGGATTTACCTAAACGCAAAAATAATCGGTTAAAAGATTATGACTATGCTCAAAATGGTGCATATTTTGTAACAATTTGCACTAGGCAGCATAGATGTCTATTAGGCAAAACCCCTTAAAATGGAAATTTGATAAATACTATCAACAATAAAGGAGCCAAAAAATGCAAGAATTTCAATTAAAATACGGATGTAATCCCAATCAAAAACCGGCCAAAATTTTTATGCCGGCAGGCGAATTGCCGCTGCAAATTTTAAATGGCCGCCCCGGTTATATCAATTTTATGGATGCCCTTAATGCCTGGCAGCTGGTAAAAGAGCTTAAGCAGGCCTTGGGCCTGCCGGCGGCTACCTCTTTTAAGCATGTTAGCCCGGCCGGGGCGGCGCTTGGTTTGCCGCTTAGCCCCACCTTGGCGCAAATGTATATGGTTAAGGATCAGGATTTAAGCCCGCTGGCCTGCGCTTATGCCCGGGCAAGGGGCGCAGATCGGATGTCATCCTTTGGCGATTTTATTGCCTTAAGCGATAATTGCGATTTGGCCACAGCCAAGCTAATTCGTCACGAGGTTTCCGATGGCATTATTGCCCCCGGTTTTGAGCCTGCGGCCTTGGATTTGCTTAAGCAAAAGCGGGGCGGCAATTATAATATTATCCAAATTGATGCCGACTATATGCCGGCCGAAATCGAGCATAAGCAAATCTTTGGTATTATGTTTGAGCAGGGGCGTAATAATATTTTAATCGATAATTCACTGCTTAGCAATATTGTTAGCGCCAATAAAAATTTGCCCGATAGCGCCAAGCGCGATTTGCTTTTGGCCTTGATTACCCTAAAATACTGCCAATCCAATTCGGTTTGCTATACTTTAGATGGCCAAACAATCGGCGTTGGAGTTGGCCAACAATCGCGCATACATTGCACGCGTTTAGCAGGCGATAAAGCCGATATTTGGCATTTGCGCCAACATCCTTTGGTGCTAAATTTACCTTTTAAAGAGGATATTGCCACCCCCAATCGCGATAATGCGATCGATATTTATATTTCCCGTTTTAGCGAGGATATTTTGGCCGATGGCGCTTGGCAGCAATTATTTACCAGCCGCCCCGAGCCTTTAACCGATGCCGCTAAGCAGGCCTTTTTGGCCGAGCAAGCCCATGATGTTTGCCTGGGCAGCGATGCATTTTTCCCCTTTACCGATAATATCGAACGTGCCTATAAAAGTGGGGTTAAATATATAGTAGAGCCGGGTGGTTCTATCCGTGACGACTTAATTATCGAGGCTTGCCAAAAGCTTGATTTAGTTTTAATCTTTAATGGCGTGCGCCTTTTCCATCATTAAAATTACTTTAATACATAAATAAAGCCCACTAAGGAGGCCTAGTATGAAAGTTATGGTTATTGGCGGCGGCGGCCGCGAGCATGCAATAATTGCTAAATTAGCCTTAAATAAAAATATTAAGCAAATCTATGCCTTGCCCGGCAATGGCGGCATTGCCGATTTGGCACAAAATATAGACATTTCTGCCACAGATATTCCGGCCATTAGCGATTTTGCCGTTAAAAACAGCATCGATTTTGCGGTGGTAGCGCCCGATGATCCCTTAGCTTTGGGTGCGGTTGATGCCCTCGAGGCGCGCGGCATTCCCTGCTTTGGGCCAAATCAGGCGGCGGCCAGGATTGAAAGCAGCAAGGTTTTTGCTAAAAATCTAATGCAAAAATACCAAATCCCTACCGCCGATTATCAAGTTTTTACTGCGCCTGAGCAGGCAATTAGCCATTGCGAGCAGGCCGATTATCCCTTGGTAATCAAAGCCGATGGCCTGGCCTTGGGCAAAGGGGTTATTATTGCCGCAACCAAGGCCGAAGCCCTGACGGCCATTGAGCAAATCATGGTTGAGCGAGTTTTTGGCGATAGCGGTAAGCAAATTATTATCGAGGAATTTATTAGCGGCCCCGAGGTATCGGTGCTGGCCTTTTGCGATGGAAAAACCCTGGTGCCGCTAATTTCGGCCATGGATCATAAACGGGCTTTGGATGGCGATTTAGGCCTAAATACCGGCGGCATGGGCGTTATTGCGCCCAACCCTTACTATACATCGGAAATTGCCACCTTTTGTTACGATAATATTTTTATGCCAACCGTGGCTGCCATGCAAAAAGAAGGCTGCCCATTTAAAGGCTGCCTCTATTTTGGCTTAATGCTAACGGCTAAAGGGCCAAAAGTAATCGAGTATAATTGCCGCTTTGGCGACCCGGAAACCCAAGCCGTATTGCCGCTTTTGCAAACCGATTTACTAACAATTATGCAGGCCGTACAAGCCGGCAATTTGGCCGATATCGATATCGAATTTAGTGATAAGGCCTGCTGTGCCTTGGTATTAGCTTCGGGCGGTTATCCGCTAAAATATGCTAGCGGTTATCCGATTACCTTGCCGGCACTTAGCAAGGATATTGCCATTTTCCAGGCCGGCACTAAATATCTTGATCAAAAATTAGTAACTGCCGGCGGCCGAGTTTTGGCAATTAGCGCCCAAGCATCCACTTTGGCCGAGGCCATCAATAAGGCTTATCAAGTGGCCGAAAAAGTGGAATTTACGGACAAGTATTATCGCCGAGATATTGGCGCTAAAGCCTTAAATCAAAGCTAAAATTAGCCTTGATTTAAGCCTACACTTAGCCAAATGGCTGCTAAGCAAGGATATCAATCAAGATATATTATAGGAGGATTTATGATTTATCGCATTTATACCGAAAAAAAAGCGGCCTATGCCGGCGAGGCGCAGGCTTTATATCAGGAGATTGTTCAGGTATTAAACATTGATGCCTTGCAAGGATTACGCCTGCTAAACCGCTATGATGTGGCAAATATCAGCCAAGAATTATTTACGGCAGGCTTGGATACCGTATTTAGCGAGCCGCCTTTAGACCTTGTTTATGATCAGCTGCCCACCTTTGAGGGCACAATTATTGCCAGCGAATACTTGCCCGGCCAATTTGATCAAAGGGCCGATTCTTGCGCTCAATGCCTGCAGTTTATTGCCGGTGGCCAGCGGCCAATTGTGGCCTATGCCAGGCTTTATCTGCTAAGCGGCGATTTGTCGGAGCAGCAAATTAAGCAAATCAAAAATTATCTAATTAATCCGGTGGAATCAAGGGAGGCCGGCTTAGACTTGCCGCAAAGCCTCGATCCCGGCTCTATTATTCCCGATAAAATCCCTGCTATCGATGGCTTTGTCGAGGCTGATGATCAAGGCAAAGCCCAAATTCGCCAAACTTATGGCCTGGCTATGGATAATGAGGATTTGGCTTTATGCCAAGATTATTTCCGCCAAGAGGGTCGTAATCCCAGCTTAACCGAGCTAAAGGTGCTGGATACTTATTGGTCGGATCATTGCCGCCATACCACTTTTGCTACGGTTTTAAATGATATCGAAATTGAAGATGAGCTAGCCAAGGCCAGCTATCAGCATTATCTAAAAATAAAGGCCGAGCTAGGCAGCAAGAAGCCGCTTACTTTGATGGATATAGCCACCATTGCGGCCAAGTATTTGCGAGCTCAGGGCAAGTTGGATGCTTTGGATATTTCCGAGGAGGTCAATGCCTGCACGGTGCATATCGAGGTGGATATTGATGGCCAAAAAGAGCCTTGGCTGCTGCTATTTAAGAACGAAACCCATAATCACCCAACCGAAATCGAGCCCTTTGGCGGTGCGGCTACCTGCATCGGAGGCGCAATTCGCGATCCATTGTCGGGGCGGGGCTATGTTTATCAGGCCATGCGCGTTACCGGTGCGGCCGATCCCTTGCAGCCTTTAAGCCAAACTTTGCCCGGCAAATTGCCGCAACGCAAAATTACCACCACCGCTGCGGCCGGTTATTCTTCTTATGGCAATCAAATTGGCCTAGCAACAGGCCTGGTAGACGAGGTTTATCATCCCAATTATGTGGCCAAAAGGATGGAGGTTGGGGCGGTTATTGCCGCAGCCCCTAAGGCCAATGTTTATCGTGCCGAGCCTGAGGCCGGCGATTTAGTGGTGCTTTTGGGCGGACGCACCGGCCGTGATGGTTGCGGTGGGGCAACAGGGTCGTCTAAAGCGCATGATAGCTCCTCTTTGGCCAATTTAGGTGCCGAGGTGCAAAAGGGCAATGCCCCGGAAGAGCGCAAAATCCAAAGGCTGTTCCGCAATGCTCAAGCTGCCCGTTTAATTAAGCGCTGCAATGATTTTGGCGCAGGCGGGGTGGCGGTGGCCATCGGCGAATTAGCGCCCGGCTTAATTATCAATTTGGATGCTGTACCCAAAAAATATGCCGGCTTAGACGGCACTGAGCTGGCGATTAGCGAATCTCAAGAGCGAATGGCGGTGGTTTTGGCCAAGCAGGATTTAGAGCAATTTTGCCAATTAGCGGCCGCCGAAAACTTAGAAGCCACCATTGTGGCCGAAATCAGCGAGCAAAGGCGGCTGATTATGAATTGGCAAGGCCAAGATATTGTAAATTTAAGCCGCGACTTTTTGGACAGTAATGGTGCGCCTAAGCAGGCCAAAGCCAAAATTTTGACTGGGGCTGATAATTATGCTGCCAATTGGGGCGCTAATTTTGAGCAAAAGCTAAAAAATATGCTTGCTGATTTGAACATCTGCTCTAAGCAGGGCTTAAGCGAGCGTTTCGATTCTACCGTTGGCGGCGGCACCGTCTTTTTGCCCTTTGGCGGCAAAAATCAAAAAACCCCTACCCAGCAAATGATTGCTAAATTGCCGGTGCAAAATGCCAGCACCTCTACCTGCTCTTTAATGAGTTATGGCTTTAATCCTTATCTTAGCGAGGCTAGCCCATATCGGGGGGCTTACCTGGCCGTTATCGATTCTGTGGCCAAAATTGCGGTAGCCGGTGGCGATTTAAGCAAATGCTGGTTATCTTTTCAGGAATACTTCCCCCGCTTGGGTGCCAATCCCCAGCGTTGGGGCTTGCCTTTGGCCGCCCTCTTGGGCGCTTTGCAGGCGCAATTAGATTTAGAATTAGCAGCTATCGGCGGCAAAGATTCGATGAGCGGCAGCTTTGAGGATATTGATGTTCCGCCTACTTTAATTTCCTTTGCCGCAGCTATCGGCGATACTAAGCATTTATTAAGCCCCGAATTAAAGCAAGCCGGCAGCCGTTTAGTGATTTTAGAGCCCGCTTATGATCAGCATAATTTGCCGCAAGCGGCCAACTTAAAAGCAAATATGGCTACCCTTAAATCTTTAATCGAAAAAGGCCAGGTTATAGCCGGTTATGCCTTAGGCCATGGCGGGCTGATGGCCGCTATAGCCAAAATGGCCTTCGGTAATCAAATTGGCTTTGAATTGGCGGATAATCTGGACGAAACGGAATTATTTGCCGCCAAATACGGCAGTTTTGTGCTAGAACTAGCTGCTGATGCCGACTTAATCGGCCGTCAAATTGGCCAAACTTGTGCTGATTATCAGCTAAAATATCAAGGGCAAAGCTATGATTTAGCCGAGCTGGAGCAAATATATCAACAAAAATTAGAGCCTGTTTTCCCCTTAAATGCACCTATTGAAAACACGGACAAAATACCTACTTATAATTACACTGAAAAATCTTTAATCAGCCCCAAAATCAAGCGGCTTAAGCCACGGGTTTTAATCCCGGCTTTTCCCGGCACTAATTGCGAATACGATGTAGCCCGTGCTTTTGAGCTGGCCGGGGCGGAGGCTAAAATTTTAGTTATCCGCAATTTAGAGCCTGCTTGGCTTGCAGAGAGCCGCGAGCAAATCATCAAAGAATTGCAAAATAGCCAAATTGTGGCTTTGCCGGGTGGTTTTTCCGGCGGCGACGAGCCGGAAGGATCGGGCAAATTTATTGCTAACTTTTTGCGGCAAGAGCCTATCAAGCAGGCTTTATATGAGATGCTCTTTGCTAATGACGGCTTAATGCTCGGCATTTGCAATGGCTTCCAGGCCTTGATTAAATTAGGCCTGGTACCCTTTGGCGAAATTAGGGATATGGATCAGCAAAGCCCCACTTTAAGCTATAATCAAATTGGTCGCCATCAGAGCAAAATGGTTAATATTCGGGTGGCTTCGGTTAAAAGCCCTTGGCTAAGTTTGGCTAAGCCCGGCCAAAATTATACGCTGGCCATTTCGCATGGCGAGGGACGTTTTATTTGCCCGCCGGCTTTGCTTGAGCAATTAGCAGCAAATGGCCAAATTTGCAGCCAATATGTTGATTTAGCAGGCAATGTTAGCATGGATATTAGCGCCAACCCCAATGGATCGCTTAATGCAATCGAAAGTATTTGTTCGCCCGATGGCCGTATTTTTGGCCAAATGGCGCATCCCGAGCGTTATTTAGGCGCCGGTAATATGCTAAATATCAGCGGCAATACCGCCTATCCGCTATTTAAGTCGGCCATTGCTTATTTTAAATAAAGCCCGATCTGGCCAAATATTTTAAAGGAGTTTATTATGAATCGAGATAATTATCTTTCGCCCTTTTCTACCCGTTATGCCGGTAAGGAAATGCAGTATTTATTTTCCGAGGATTTTAAGTTTAGCACTTGGCATCGCCTGTGGATTGCCTTGGCCAAGGCCGAGCAAAAATTAGGCTTAGATATCAGCGATGCCCAAATTGCCGAGATGGAACAAAATGCCGATATTATTGATTATCCTACCGCCCAAGCATTGGAAAAGGAATTGCGCCATGATGTGATGGCCCATGTTCATGCTTTTGCTAAGCAATGCCCACTTGCCGCTCCGATTATCCATTTGGGGGCAACATCATGCTATGTTGGCGATAATACCGACCTAATTATTATGCATAAGGCAGCCGATATTGTGCTGGCCAAGCTAATCAGCATTGTGCGCAATTTAAGTGATTTTGCGCTTGAATACAAAGATTTGGCCTGCTTGGGCTATACCCATTTGCAGCCGGCGCAACCTACCACCATTGGCAAGCGCGCCACGCTTTGGATATATGAATTGATGATGGATATCGAGCAATTAGCACGTTTTAAGGACAATTTGGCCTTGCTTGGCTCGCAGGGCACAACCGGCACTCAGGCCAGTTTTAGGGAATTATTTAATGATGATCGGGCTAAGATTAAGCAGCTAAACCAGCTAATTGCCGCCGAGCTGGGTTTTGATAAGGTGGTGCCGGTAAGCGGCCAAACTTATAGCCGCAAGGTGGATAGTTTTATGCTTAATATTCTTAGCGGCATTGCTCAAAGCGCCAGCAAATTTGGCCATGATTTGCGCATCCTACAATCCTTTGAGGAAATGGAAGAGCCTTTTGGCAAAAAGCAAATCGGGTCTTCGGCCATGCCTTATAAGCGCAATCCGATGAAAAGCGAGCGCATTTGTTCGCTGGCACGTTATATAATATCCGATAGCCTAAACCCTGCCTTTACCGCAGCTACCCAGTGGTTTGAGCGCAGCTTGGACGATTCGGCAAATAAGCGGATAGCGGTAGCCGAGGCCTTTTTGGGCGTGGATGCTATTTTAAACTTGTATCTGGAAGTTAGCGATGGCTTGGTGGTTTATCCTAAAATTGTAGGCGGCCGCTTGCAGGCTAAATTGCCATTTATGGCCACCGAAAATATCTTGATGAAAGCTGTTAAAAAGGGGGCAGATCGCCAAATTATTCATGAGGCTTTGCGCACCCATTCCCAAGCCACCGCTGCTGCCATCAAATTAGATGGCGCTGCCAATGATTTGCTTGAACGCATAGCTGCCGATCCGCAAATCCCCTTAGATAGCAGTGAATTAGCCGAGCTGATGCATCCTGCTCTTTATGTTGGGCTTGCCCCGGAGCAGGTTAGCGAGTTTATCGAGGCCGAGGTTAAGCCTATGTTGGCAAAATTTGCCGATTATCAGGCCGATTTTGTGCCTAGTTTATAATTTGATTAATAGCTCGGGCTGTTGCAATAACTCCTTTTTTAAAGTTTTACTCAATTTTTTACAAAAAATTGCGGGGTTTGACCTAGCTGGGTTTAGCTAAAGCTAACCCACAGCTATGCACGTAGCTAGTGCTCAAAATCTGAGATTTTGGCACTAGCTCAGGGGCAGAGCCCCAAGGTCTTAAAACCGGCGCTTTTTGGCAAAGCCAAAACAGCCCTCAAGATCAAGCAAAAAATCAATAATAGTTATGATGTAAAAAAGGGGCTATCACAAAAACTATTTGCGTTAGCCCCTTTTAAAGTCCTGCTATCTAATAATGCTTATTATGCAGCTTATTATTTAACTTGCTTTCGGTTTTGCAATCGCCACTATTGGTTGCGCTGTTTTGTGTTTGATTTTGTGTTTGATTTTGTGTTTGATTTTGAGCCTGGTTTTTACCACCACAATTACTTAATTGCTTATTCTTATTATTCTTGGCCATTTTAAATCCTCCTAAAATTATTATTGACATTATCGTCAAACTTATTTTACCCTCAAAATAAAAAATTATGCTTAAAAAAATCTTGACAAATCTAGGCTTTATGTTTATAATATCTAACATATATGCAATGCTTTGACGGAGATAAGTACAAATATAGCTATTTTACAGAGAGTTTGGCCTAGGCTGTAAGCCAAATAAATGCTTATTTAGAAATTCACTCCCGAGCTTTCATTTTAAAGAAAATTTTTTGGGTAACTTAAAATTTTTGAGTAGTAATGAACGGTTTTCCCCGTTATCGGAAACAAAAGTGGATCTTATTGATCAATTTGGGTGGTAACACGGATAACTTCGTCCCTATCAAGGGAGGGAGTTTTTTTATTAGGGTATTTAAAATATTGATTATAGATAGGAGAACTACTATGTACTGGAACAAACCGCTAGAAACCATGCCCCGCGAACAATTGGCCGAGCTGCAATTAAGCAGATTGCAAAATATCGTTAGCCATGCCTATCACAATGTAGAGCCTTTTAGGCAGGCTATGCAAGAAAAAGGCCTGGTACCCGAAGATGTAAAATGCTTAAAAGATATCGCCAAATTACCATTTACTACCAAGCAGGATTTGCGCGATAGCTATCCTTTTGGCCGTTTTGGCGTGCCGATGTCGCAAATTGTGCGCTTGCATGCCTCCTCCGGCACCACCGGCAAGCCCACTACCGTAGGTTATACCCGCAATGATTTGCAAGTATGGTCGGAAGTAGCTGCCCGTAGCTTATGTTCGGCCGGCTGCACCCCGGAGGATATTGTGCAGATATCCTATGGCTATGGCCTATTCACCGGCGGCCTGGGTATGCATTATGGCGCCGAGCAATTAGGGGTATCGGTTATTCCTACCTCTACCGGTAATTCCCAGCGTCAGGCTATGTTGCTTAATGATTTTGGCACCACCACCTTATGTGCCACCCCCTCCTTTGCCCTTTATATGCTCGAAGTTTTAGACGAAATGGGTATCGACCCTAAAAGCTTGCCTTTAAAGCAGGGTATTTTTGGCGCCGAGCCCTGGACAAATGAGATGCGCGCCCAATTAGAAGAAAGCTATGGCATTGATGCCTATGATATCTATGGCCTAAGCGAGGTTATGGGCCCCGGTGTTTCGATGGAATGTAGCGCCAAAGATGGCATGCATATTTTTGAAGATCATTTTTATCCGGAAATTATCGATCCAATCACCCTCGAGCCCCTGCCCGAAGGCCAAGTAGGCGAATTGGTATTTACCTGCTTAACTAAAGAAGGTATCCCGATGATTAGGTATCGTACCAGGGATTTAACCTCTTTAAATTATCAAGATTGTAGCTGTGGGCGCACCCATGTGCGGATGAATAAAGTTATCGGCCGCTCTGATGATATGCTGATTATCCGTGGCGTAAACGTATTCCCTTCGCAAATCGAAAGCGTTTTAATGGATATGAAAGAAAGTATGATCTCGCCCCATTATCATATAATTGTGGATAGAATAGATAATTTAGATACCCTGGAAATCCAGGTAGAGGTATCGGAAGAGATGCTCTCGGATAAAGTTAGGGCTTTGGAAGATTTGCGTTCGGCGATTAAAAATAAGGTGGTATCTACCTTGGGCTTGGCCTGCAAAATTACCCTGGTTGAGCCGCATAGCCTTATGCGCAGCGAGGGCAAGGCTAAGCATGTAACCGATAATCGTAAGCTGTAAGCTGCAAGCTTCAATAGCTAAAGCAGGAAATTAGCCAATCCGTAACGAAACATATACTAATTAGCTACAAGAGGAGGAATTAAAATGAGTGTAAGGCAAATATCTGTATTTATCGAGAATAAGCAAGGGCGCTTAATTGCCGTAACCGGTTGCCTGGCAGCCAATAATATCAATATTAGGGCTTTGTCGGTGGCCGATACCTCCGATTTTGGCATATTGCGCTTAATTGTAGACGATCCATCTAAGGCTTATCAATCCTTAAAAGAATGCGGCTTTACCGTGCGCGAAACCGAAGTTTTGGCCATGGAAGTACCTGATGTGCCCGGTGGCATTAATAAAGGCCTTACTGCCTTGGATAATGCGGGCATAAATGTGGAGTATATTTACGCTTTCTTTGGCACTAATAAAGAAACTGCCCTTAATATTATCAAGGTAGATAAAATGGATTTAGCCAAAGATGCCCTTAAGGAAAGTGGCATTCAACTGCTAAACCCCGAGGAAGTTTATAGCCGCTAAACCAGGCTTTTTATGGCAGCTAAAAATCATGATAACAGCAAAACAGGCGCCAAATTTTGTGGTGCCTGTTTTTTTGTAAAATCAGCCGCCTATTGCTGCCTTTAGCTAACTATGCCCAACTTTTACCTGCCTGCATAAAAAAGGATTTACTTTAGTCGATACCGAAATATAAAGTTAGGAAATTCGACAAATATCGCAATTGCGTTTTTACTATAATAATTAGCCTTTCCCCTAATTGCCGAGGATAAGCTTTTAAAGGCCTTAATGGCTCAACAATTAAGATAGGTGGATTTATGTTTTTAAGACAAATACTGTCTTTTTTAATAGTTTTTTTGATTGCATTTAATTTAAGCAGCCTACATACTTATGCTGCTTCTTTAACTATGCCCGATCAGCCTGCTACCTCCCCCGAAGATAATTCTGATAAAGGAGCAAATTCGGCTATCGAGGCAGGCGAAGATGCCGCAGCAAGCGAGGATGCCGCAGCAGGCGAGGATGCCGCAACAGGCGAGGATACCGCAGCTACCGAGGATGCCCACGATGATTCAAATTCTAGCGAAGCTGGCGGCATTAATCCTCAAGAGCAAAATAATCAATCCTCTACTATTATTGTTGATGAGCGGGATATCCGCTTGGAATTTGTATCTACAACCGCCCCTGCTAATGCCTATTATACACTTAGCAATGATGATTATTTTACCATTATCCATGAAGAAACCTTTACCAATACCGGCTATGGAGCAGTGGAAAATATCATTATCAAAGTGCCGCTTATGGATAAAAATACCCCCAATTATATGCAGTTTTTATGGGAGTATTTAGATCCCTACCCCCAAAGTATCGAAACCGATGAATATGGCAAAAGGCTGGCTACCTTTTATTTGCCGCAGGTAGCTGCCGGCCAAACCATTACTTTTCGCCAAACTTATGTGGTGCAAACCAATAGCATTAGTTACCAGCAGCTAAGCCAAAATACAGCAACCGGCTATAGTCAATATATAGATCCTAAATATCTACAAAGCGAAATTAATATCGAAAGCGATCATCCCTCTATTATTGAATTTGCCCAAACTGCGGCCGGCCAGGCCTTTAGCATTTATAATAAGGCGCGCAATAGTTTTTCGGCGGTTAATTTGCATTTAACCTATACCGACGACGAGCAGGCCAATGATAGCGCCCTGGTAGCCCTAGAGCGGGGCAAAGGGGTTTGCGAGGATTATAGCAACTTTTATGTGGCGGCCTTAAGGGCCTTAGGGGTGGCCTCGCGCGTGCAAAGCGGTTATCTTTATTTGCCGGCTACCCATAATAGCCCCGAATATTATTTGCCCGATGGTGAAAGCATCAACTTAACCGATTTGCGCCATACCTGGGTAGAATTTGATATGCCCGGCTTAGGCTGGGTAATGGCCGACCCAACTTTTACTTATTCCTATAATTTGAATGGGGTTAGCAGCAAGTTTATCAATTGGGATTATTTTGCCAATATTACCGATGATCGTAAATATATCTTTTTAAGCGAAGCTAATGCTTATGATGATGCCATCCATATTAGCTATGAGCGTGGCAATGGCTATTTGCTGGGCGTATTTTTTAGCAGCCTTAAGCCGGGCTATGAAACAGCACGCTTTGCCGATACGGTAAACCATTGGGCCGAGGATATGATAACCGCTTTAAGTATTGGCGATAATGCCCTTTTGCAGGGCATGGGCGATAATATTTTTGGCGTAAATCAGCCGATGACGCGCGCCCAAGCGGTGGTATCTTTGCAGCGCTATTTAAATTCGCCTACTGCTCGTCCTGATTTTGTGGATGTACCGCTTACCCACTGGGCATTCTTTGATATCGGAGCGGCGCAAACAGCAGGCTGGATTAGCGGCTATCCCAATAAGACATTTTTGCCCAATAATAGCATTTCGCGAGCCGAGATGGCGCAGCTATTGGTTAATGTTTTTGAGCTAAGCATGCCCGAAACGCAGCCAATTGATCAAGATGCCCATTCCGAGCTACCCTTAACCGAGCTGGAGCAAGCATTAGGCAGCAGCGATAATAATTTAAACGAAGCCGCAACCGCCACCCATCCCGAGCATAATCTATTAGGGGATGCGGCAGCAGATGATAGTGATAAGACCACTACCGAGGCCACTATTACTACCGAGGCCGATATGGCCGATGATAGCAATACTGATCCGGTAAATAGCGAGCTATTAACCCCGGCCATGCCTTTTAGCGATTTAGGCTCAGAGCAATATGGCTGGGCGGATCAGGCGATTTTGATTTTGGAGGCTTTAGGCATAACCCAGGGCAATAGCGATGGCACTTTTGCGCCGGAGCGGCCGGTAACCCGTGCCGAGTTTGCAGCCTTTTTGTATCGAATTTTAGCTTTGGAGCAAATTGATTAATAAGGAGTTTATATGGATTTTTTTCGTGATTATGGGCATATTTTTTTAATTGTGATTGTGGTTATAGTATGCGGCCTGGCCTTATTCTTTTTTATGGGCAGCCGTGATGCCGAGCAGCCCTTGCCGGATGCCGCTTTAGCCGAGGATGCCGCCGCAGACGAGCAGGATGCTGCTAACCCCGAGCAAGAAGCGGCCGCGCAAGAGGATATTTTTGGTATCGAAGATACTGCCGAGCCCGAGCCGCTGCAAAACCAGCCCAGAGCAGATATGGCCGGGGCTTGGGTGGCTACGGTGATTAATATTGATTTTCCGCATATTTTGGATAATGCCGAGGTGCAAAAAGCCGAGCTTAGGGCTATTGTGGCTAATATTAAGGCCGCCGGCTTAAATAGCATTTTCTTTCAGGTGCGGCCGCAAGGCGATGCTCTTTATCAATCGTCGATTTTTCCTTGGTCGCAGTATTTAACCGGCGAGGCAGGCAAAGATCCCGGTTATGATCCTTTGGCTTATTTGCTGGAAATTGCCCATGCCGAGGGTTTAGAGGTGCATGCTTGGCTAAATCCCTATCGTCTAACTATGGGTAGTGCCGATAGTCCGCAAACCATCCATGACTTTTTGCCGGCTAATTCGCCGGTTAAGGATCGCCCCGATTTAACCTTAGCAGCGGGTGATGGCCGTCTTTATCTAAACCCGGGCGAGCCGGAAGCCCAAGCTTTGGTGCTGGACGGCGTGCGGGAGATTATGGAAAATTATGATGTAGACGGTATTCATTTTGACGATTATTTTTATCCATCCAATCCCGATTATGATGATAGTGCGGCTTATCAAAAGTATGGTCAGGGGCTTAGCCTGGCCGAATGGCGGCGCAGCAATACATATCAACTGGTGGCCGAGGTGCAAACCTTGGTGCATAGTTTAAGCGAGGATGCGGTTTTTGGCATATCGCCCAGCGGGATTTGGCAAAATGCTGCCAGCTCGGAATTGGGCAGTGCTACCAATGGCTTTGAAAGCTATAATCAAATCTATGCCGATACCAGGCTTTGGTATATAGATGGCATTGTTGATTATATAGCGCCGCAATTATATTGGGCCATTGGCCAAGAGGGTAGCGATTATGCTATTTTGGTGGACTGGTGGCATCAAGTAAGCGAATTAAGCCCCAGCGCCCTTTATATTGGCCATGGCATTTATCGTTTAGACGAGGGGCATCAGGCCTGGCAAGGCACCGATCAGGTAGAGCAGCAATTGGATTTAAACCGTAACTATGAAGGTGTAAAGGGTTCTATATTTTATGGATATCAGCAGATACGGGCTAATAGTGCCGGTATTAGGGATATGCTAAGCGATTATTATAATAGATAAAAAAAAGGTGCTGTCGCAAATAGTTGTATTTGTGGCAGCACCTTTTTTGTTGTGTAGGTGTTTTTGTGTTTGTTGTGTTTTTTGGATTGTTTGGATTGTTTGGATTGTTTGGATTGTCTTTGTTGCTTGTTGCTTTTTGTTAGCTGGGCTGTAGGTTTCTTATATTTGTCGGCGGATATTTATATTGGTTGTGCTTCGTGTGTTGCAGGTTTGGCTTGCCCTCGCCTACGTTTGTTAGTTTATTTTCTCTGGTCGCAGAGGGGGACGTTACTTTTTGGTCGCAAAAAGTAACCAAAAACGA
>CAYJPF010000039.1:0-21177 GCA_964372025.1 uncultured Peptococcaceae bacterium
TTACCCCTAGAGTTCGCTTTTGCTCACAATCGGCCCTAAAATGGACGGTCTCGCTTTGGAAGTATCCCCTTCATTCGCCCCGGGTTTGGCGCAATCCGGTTGTAAAAATTCTCATTTGGTCGGCTGTGATTATGAGCTTGACAGGGCTAGGGGAAAGGGCTATATTAATGAAAAGGCCAAGGATGCTATCAACACCCTTGGCCCGGTGGGGCTAGTCCCTCTGAATTTGTGAATCAAACGGTTAAGCCCCTATGAGAATGGCTAGTTCTCATAGGGGCGTTTTTATTAAGCTTGACGGCTAAAAGCCAGTCAGGCTTTTTTTGTTTTTTTGCGCTGGCAGAAATTAAAACATTAACATGGTTGTTTTTTTGGCGGGGTTAGGTTTGAAAGATAAGTTTAACTTAAGCTTGATAGTTAAGGTTAATTCGGGTCGAAAGATAAGCTTAACTTAAGTTCGAAAGATAAACTTAACTATTGATTTTATTTGAAAACTTGACTATAAAGGCGTGAATATGTTATTGTAGCATTTAAATATTAAAAAAAATTGGCACGAACAAGAGCAGAAATGTTAGCGCAAGAAAACAACCCAAACGAATTAGTGAATCTTCCAGAACTTGACGCTTTAACCGGCAAAGATAAAGCTTTGCGCCGGGCTTTTGTGATTAATTATGTGAACGACCCAAAACGTAACGGAACCAAGGCGGCCATTCGGGCCGGGTATAGTGCCGGGGAAAAAAACGCATCTGCGATGGTGACGGCTTCGAGATTGTTAAGAGATGTTAAGGTCTTAGCGGCCATAAAAGCGGTGGAAGAGTATTTTGTGGGGCCGAATTTAAAAGCTGAGATTGTGGCTAAACTTCGGGCTATTATGCGTGGTGACATCACTGACGTGATGGCTTGGGACGAAAGCGGCAATATCAGGCTTATACCGTCTGATGAATTATCGCCGGAAGCGGCGGCGGCCGTTAGCCAGATAACCGGATTTAAAGAGGAAAAGCAAGGGCGGTTTGATTTTGGCGATAAAAAGGACGTTGAGATGGAGAAAGTGCGCCAGCAAGTTAAAATGCATGACCCCTTAAAAGCCGCTGATTTATTGGCCAAAATAGGCGGTTTTGCCGCGCCTGAGAAAATGGAGTTGAGCGGGCAGCCGCTGACCATTGTTGTGCGGGAGACCGGGGGTAATGCTCTAGCGACTGCAAATTTGCCGGAAAATCCGCCTGTAATTACCCCCGGAGACTACAAACACTCACAACAACTGCCGGAAAATTCGGAAATGCCGAAACCCCTCGCTGAAACTGCCCCGGGTGTGGCCAGAGTTGCGATCAAGGTTAGCGAAACATGAGCGGACGGGTGGCCTATTTTGAATATGAGCCGAGAGCGTGGCAAGCTAAAGCTTTAGCCGAGTTGGAAGAAAAGCGGTGGAGCGTGGTGGTTGCTCACCGGCGGAGCGGCAAAACGGAAGTGATGTGTTTGCGGCTAATTTTGGCGGCCCTGCAAACCCAAAGAGCACACCCACAACCAAGTTTTGCCTATGTTGCGCCTTTCCTTAAGCAAGCCAAAGCTGTGGCTTGGGGGCGCCTTAAATATTATTTGCGGCAACTGCCTGACGTTAAGATTAACGAAAGCGAATTGACCGCTGTTTTACCCGGTGGATCTCTCATTGGTATTTACGGGGCTGATTACCCCGACCGTTTGCGCGGTCTCGGCTTTGATGGGGTGGTCATGGACGAGGTTGCCCAAATGAAGCCCGACACTTGGGCGGCTGTTGTGCGGCCGGCTTTGGCTGACCGGGGCGGCTGGGCAACGTTCATCGGGACACCTAAAGGTCTTGGCACTTTTTACGAGCTCTATCAAAACGCAATTCAAAAAGAAGACTGGTATTGCTTGACGCTCCCGGCGACAATCACAAATATCATACCTGAAGAGGAATTACGCATAACACGCGAACAGCAAGGGGAAGTCTTGTTTAGGCAAGAGTTTCTTTGTGATTTTACCGCTGATTCCATTGGCGTTTTTATGCGTTTTGACCCAATAGAGCAAGCTTGTCGGACAATGCCGGAGCCAAGCAATGAACAGCCGCTTGTTTTTGGCTTGGACGTGGCCCGGTTTGGCGATGACAAAACGGTCTTATTGGAGCGCAAAGGCCGGGTTATCACCAAAATAACAGCGTGGGCCGGGGCTGACTTGATGGCCACGGCTTCTGAAGTGGCTAACATAGCCATGCTTAGGCGTCCCCGGGCGATCTTTGTTGACTCTGTTGGTTTGGGCGCCGGGGTGGTTGACCGTTTGAAGCAAATGGGAATGCCAAATGTTTATGGCGTCAACAGTGGCGTAAAGGCCAAGAACCCCGAGAAGTTCCGTAACCTCAAGGCGGAGTTATGGTCAAAGATGCGTGATTGGTTTGATGAGGGGGCCCAGCTGGGTGCTTTGAGCGAAGATCAGCACATGGATTTAAAAGCAGAACTGTTGGCCCCGATGTATGATTTTGACACGAACGGGCGGCTCAAGATTGAGAGCAAAGCCGACCTTAAAGCAAGGGGGCTGTCGTCCCCTGACATGGCGGACGCTCTTGCCCTCACCTTTGCTATGCCTGTGGTGCCCGATGATATTCGGCGGGCTTATCGACATAATAAACCGAGATTTGCGGAGATGGATTAGAGCGTGTTCACACATGCGTGAACACGCTCTAACTAACAAGGAGACAGACTGATGATAAGCCATAAATTAGCTCAAGGTTACACAAATGTCGGGTTATTGAAATTATACACCGAATTAATGTCGGCGCGGATTTGGCCTTTGGTTTGTTTTGATGTGCGGCCTGAACAGTTGACTTTCGACAATTTTAAAGCCTTTGTGCTCTCGCCTGACGTAGCCTTTTTTCTTATCGAGCATGACAATAAGCCAACGAGCATTGCTTACCTCACCCATTTTGAGGGCAACACCGCGCGGATCCATTTTTTGCCCGTGCGGCGTGGGGTGCCGAAAGAGTTGGGGCGCCAAATGGGGCGCTATATGATTCGGCATTTGTTTGAGAAGTGGAAGCTTTCGGCGTTGTTGGGCCTTTACCGGTCGGCTGACATATTGACTCACGAATTTGCTAAAGATTTAGGTGGGGTGGTGCTGGGTGATATTCCCGGGGCTCTCCACAATGGCAAACATAAATGCTCAATGGACGGGCGATTAGTTATTTATACACCTGACGTTTTAACAAAATATCCAAAGGAGAATTAAGCATGGGTGGTGGTGGAAGCAAACCAAGCGGGCCAAGCCAAGCGGAAATGGAAGCAGCCGAAAAGGCGGCGGAAGAACAACGAAAGGCGACTGAGGCGGCAATTGCGGCCCAAAAGGCGGCGGAGGCTGAAGCGGCCAAGATTAAAGCTGACCAAGAGGCTGAGGCCAAAGCCAAGAAACAGGCGGAATCAGACCGTAAAGCGGCTGTGGCCAGCTCGGGGCGGAAATCAACAGTTTTAGCCGGGGAAGACCAAGTTGGCAAAAACAAATTAGGAGCGTGACAACATGGGTGGATTATTTGGTGGTGGCAATGACAACTCTCAACTTATGGCCATGCAAATGCAAGCCTCACAAGCTTCCCAACGGGCGGCAGAGGAGCAAATGGCGTCGGCACGAGCGGCGGAAGCGGAAGCGGCGAAACTTAAAGCGGAAGAAGAACAAAAGAAAAAAGACATCGAGGCGGCGGAAGAGGAGCGTAAAAAAGCCGTGGCCGCGACGGGCCGTAACTCAACCATTTTGGCCGGTGAAGATGAATATGATTACGTTCAGAAAACTAAGATGGGTGCGTGAAGATGGGCCAGAAATACAGCTGGTATTTTAACAGGTTTACTTTTGGTGAGGTTTCGCCTTTGCTTGGCTCTCGCTCAGATTTGTCTAAATTCCAGGCGGGGTTCCAAAAGTGCGAGAATTTTTTGCCGTTAGTGCAAGGGCCATTGAAAAAGCGAGGCGGAACCCGATTTGTAGCCAAAACCAATAACGGGGCTAATCCTGTAATATTAATGCCGTTTATTTTTAGCGAATCTACCACTTATATGCTCGAGTTTGGCAACAAATATATGAGGGTTTACGAAGGCTTTGGCCGGGTGCCATTAGCTGATTTGGTGACCCCTTGGGCACAAGGCTATTTATTTCAAAACGGCGTGGGGCGGCTGCGGATTGTGCAAATAGCCGACGTTATGTATTGCGTTTGCCCCGGGGTGCCCCCGCAGAAAATAACCCGGCACACCCCTACTGACTGGCGCATTGTGGCCATGAGCGGCTGGGACGGCAAACCGGCAGGCGAGGCCATTGCTTTATGGCGTGAGCGGCTTTGTATTGCCCACGGGCAGACGATTAATATTAGCCAAAGCGGAGCTTTTGAGAATTTCACCTTAAGGGAAGAGCACACCACCGCTGATGACCCGTTGGAGATTCACGCTTACGCTGAGCAAAACGACCGCATTCGCTGGCTGGTGGCTTCTGATTCGCTTTTGGTTGGCACTTCCGGCGGTGAATTTATTGTTGGCCCGAACACTAGCGTTGATCCTTTCGGGCCGTTGAACGTTAAGATAATGCCCGAAACCTCTTACGGCTCGGCGGCTGTGCAGGCGTTAAGAGTTGGGGCTACTGTGATGTTTTTACAGCGTTCGGGCCGCAAGCTTCGGGAGTTTGTTTACGATTACACCGGGGATAATTACCGGGCGGCAGATTTGACTGTGGCGGCGGAGCACATTACCCAAGGCGGTTTAACGCAAATGGCCTGGCAATCGGAAGAGCTCGAAACCCTTTGGGCCACTCGCCCCGATGGGCAATTGGTAGGGTTTACTTACTCACCTGACCAAGAGATGACAGCTTGGCATAGACACATTATTGGCGGGGGCGGTAAGGTTGTTTCGGTAGCTGTTTTGCCGGCTGAACAAGGGGGCCATGACGTTGTGTGGCTGGCGGTGGTTCGGACTTTGCCCGGCGGGCGCACTGAATGCTGGCTTGAGGTGTTGGAGCCGGGGCACACCCTTGGAGCACTACAAAAAGACGCCTTTTTTGTTGATGGTGGGGTGACGGTTGAGAGCGCAAGCCCCATTACAACCGTAAGCGGCCTTAGCCATTTGGCCGGGGCGACGGTTGATGTGGTAGCTGATTCCGCTTTTTTACCGGCTAAAACCGTGAGCTCCGGCGGCACAATAACCTTAGATTTCCCGGCTAAAACTATTCACGTTGGGTTTAACTTTAAAGCTGTGGCCGTGACTAACACGGTGGATATGCAAAGCCCCGAGGGCACCATTGCTACCCGCAAAAAACGCTACACCCAAATTGCGGCCCGATTTATTGAAAGCTTGGGCGGCAAGATTGGCCACGGTGAAGATGAGGCCAGCTTACAAGCCCTTTTGTTTCGGGCTACCGGCTCAAACATGGACACGCCAACGGAGCTTCAAACAACTACGCTGGAAGTTAATTGGGGGGGCGGAACAAAAGCCGATGCGTCAATTTATTTTGTGCATGATGAGCCCAGCCCCTTCCTTTTGGCCTCAATTGTGGGCGAAATTGAAATTGACACCCTTAACCGCTAAGTGAGATTTGAAATGGACGTTAGAGATATTATAGACCGTTGTCAAGATTTGGAAAGCGTGCGCTCGCCGTGGCTGAACGCTTGCGAAAAGTGTTATGACTACGTTTTGCCAACAGCCGGAGATGACCGCAATAACACCAAAATTTGGGATTCCACCGCGCCCTTAGCCATTTCCCGGTTCACGGCGGCTTTGGAATCTATCCTCACTCCGCGCGGTATGCGGTGGCATTCTTTGAAAACGGGTAAGGCCGAATTGGACGAAAACCCCGAAGTAAAGCTTTACCTTGAGAAAGTGAACGACATTCTTTTTAACGTGCGTTATGCCTCGGCGGCCAACTTTGCTAACCAGCTTATTGAGGCTTATTTAAGCCTTGGTTTAACGGGGGTAGCGGCTGTTTTTATTGATGAGGTGCCCGGGGGCGGCATAAGGTATAAAAATATCCCGGCTTTTGAACTTCTCATTGCCGAAAATTCCGCAGGGGTAGTTGACACTGTTTTTCGAAAATATGAGCTCACCGCCCGGCAAGCCCGGCAGGAGTTTGGGGAGCAATTGCCGCCTAAAATCATGGACGATGCCGCTGACCCCAAAAGACAATCGGCCAAGCATGAATTTATTCACGCTGTGTTTCCCCGGGAAGATTGTCGGGGCGAAAAAGGAAACAAGAAGTTTCCGGTGGCTTCATTTCATATTGCCGCCAGCGACCAGTTTGTTTGCCGGGAAAGCGGTTTTAGAATCATGCCTTACGCTGTGAGCCGTTTTGAAGTGAAACCGGGGGAAGCTTTTGGCATAAGCCCAAGCATGAAAGTTTTGCCGGACATTATCAAAATCAACATGATGTATAAGGCAATCGTCAAAAACAGTCAACGGCAAAATGACCCGCCCTTACTTGCCGCTGACGAACTGGACATGAGCACGGCTTTTAGCTTGAAATCAGGGGCCATTAATTACGGCGCATTAGACGACCAACTAAGGCCCAAAGTTCAGCCGCTGCAAACAGGCGGCAGTTTAAACATCAGCTTAGACTTGATCATGGACATTCGGAAAGTTATTAATGAGGCTTTCTTTCTAAATTTGTTTCAGATTTTAGTTGAGACGCCGACCAAAACGGCCACCGAAGTTTTAGAGCGGGCTCAAGAAAAGGCTGAGCTATTGGCCCCGGTTATGGGGCGGCAACAATCGGAGCTTTTAAAGCCAATCATTGACCGGGAGCTTGACATTTTGATTTATAACGGCATGATTCCCCCTCAGCCTGACGTTATGGCCCAAGTTGACCCAGATGTTACCCCCCATTACGAAACGCCCATGGCCAGAGCTCTGGATAGCCGAGACGGCCAAGCAATTATGCAAGCCTTACAGGCCATTGGCGCTTTGGCCCAGTTTGACCCGGCGGCAATGGAAATTGTTGATGTGGAATCAACGGCGCGCACGGTTTGGAACTCGTTTGGCGCACCAATTAAGACGCTTCACACTGATAAAGAGTTGGCCCGGCGCCGCCAAGCTCGCCAAGAAGCTGAACAAGTGGCCCAGCAGCAAGCCCAAGCCCAGCAAGCTTTGGGGGGCCTTGAGAGCATAAGTAAATCAGCCGGGGCTTTGGGTTTAAACGCTGAAACACTCCAAGGGTTGGTGGATAATGGCATGGTATAAGACACTACAAACCGTTCAGGCTTACCGAAAGCTTTTTCTTAATGAGCATGGGCAACTTAAGCCGGAAGCTAAAACCGTTTTAGATGACCTTTACAAACAGGCGGCTTTTTTCCGTGATGATGTTATAGACCCGCAACGGCTAGCCTTTTTGGAAGGTGGACGTTACTTTGTGCGGCATATTGTAAAAAAACTAAAAATAAAACAGCTGGAAATTGACAGACACTTAAAAAAGGAGATTTACGAAGATGAGTGAAAACAATGGAACACCTGAAAACACTTCAAACACCCCGGCACCTACCGAAAACGGCAGCTGGTTGGACTCTTTGAGTGACTCGCAAAAGGCTTTGGTTGAAGCCAAAGGTTGGCGGTCGCAAGGTGATGCGTTAGAGAGTTATTCCCAACTGGAAAGCTTTGTGGGGGCCGACAAAGCCGGGCGGGGGCTTTTGCTTCCTAAAGGTGATGATGACACCGAAGGCTACAACGCCGTTTATAACGCTTTAGGGCGGCCGGAAGAACCGGGTGGTTACGAGATTAACGCCCTCATGGGTTCGCGTGATGTTGATGCCGGGTATATTGACGTTATGAGCCAAGCCATGTACGAAGCCGGTTTGAGCAAAAAGCAAGCCCACAGTTTAGCCGAGAAACATCAAGCCGTTTACGAAAACGCTTTAAAGGCGGCCGAGGAAAGCTATGCCGCCGCCGTGGACGAGGTTAAGCGGACGCTTCCGGCCGAGACCATTCACGCCGCCCGGGCGGCTTTTAGGGCCGGTGGTTTTAGTGAAGATGACGCCCGAGCGATGGAACGTGCTTTGGGGCCGAAACGGGCAACCGAATTGTTTGCCAAGTTGGGGGCGGCTTACACTGAAGATAAGTTGGTTGGTGATGTTAAAGGTGACCACAACTTTTCATCGTTAAGTGCCAGCACTGCTGAACGGAGGCTTAACCAACTTATGAGCGACCCGAAGTGGGCAAAAGATTACCAAAACGGCGAACTTTACGCCGTGAAACAAATGGAAGATTTGGCCAAGCGGATGACCGCAGGGTAATTTTACCCTTTTTGGCTTTTGGGGTCGGGTTACCGGCAACCCCTGTCGTATTTAATTTTTTTACACAAAAAGAAAGGGGCACTAAATGCCGACTGACAACAAAATTCAAGATTTTCACATTGTAACTTTTACCAAAACAACCGAGATGATGCTCCAACAAAGTAAAGCCGTTTTTGAAGGGCACGTTATGACCAAAAGTTGTAGCGGTGACAAAGCCCAAGAGGTTTTGCAGTTTGGTGAAGTTGAAATGGAAGATTTTAACGCCGGAACTAACCCCGGTCAATGGCTTGGCGACACCAAGTGGAGCGAAATTGACCATTACCAACGCTGGATGTTTCCGCAAAGCTTTGTTAAATCTTTGCCTGTTAGTAAGCAAAATATTTTGCGCATGCTTACTGACCCGAAATCTTCTTACGCGGAAGCGATTAAGATGGCCTATAAGCGCAAATATGATGACGTTGTCATTAAGGCAGCTTTAGGCACGGGGAAAGTTGGGAAATATGAAGACTTAAAAGATGAGGCTTTCCCGGAAAGCCAAAAAATTGCCCACGGCGACAGCGGTTTGACTTTAGATAAACTTCTGGTGGCGCGGGAGATGTTAAAGGCGTCGCACATTGACCCCAGTGAAGAGCTTTACATTGTAACCAGTGAACAGCAAATTACCAACATGCTGAGCGAAACGAAGGTGCAAAGTTCTGACTATAACACCGTGAAAGCTTTGGTTAATGGTGAGATTAACACTTTTGCCGGTTTTACGTTCCTGCAAAGTGAAAGGCTTTCTTCCACCGCCGGAGCTAGTGGCAAAGGGGCGACACGCCACTGTTTTGCTTACGCTAAAAGCGGCTTGCACGTTGGGATTTGGGATGATTTTAACATTAAAGTTGATGAGCGGCCCGACAAGAACTACGCTTGGCAAATTTACGCAACTGCCTCTATTGGGGCGGTTCGAACCCAAGAAAAGAAGGTGATTCAAATTGATTGCCAAGAACGGGTGGTTCCTGCGGCAACTCCGGAAACTCCGGAAACTCCCTAATCTTTAATTTAAACAGCAGGGGCGCACTCCGGCCCCTGCTTTAAGGCGGGCTAAATGGCGAGTGTAATTCAAATTGTAAACCGGGCTTTAGATAAATTAGGCCAGGCGCATATTGCCTCACTTGATGACAAGGTGGAAGCGGCTCAATTGGCCGCCGGCATGTTTGAATGGGTGCGAGATGATTTACTTTCGCGCTATGAATGGGGTTTTGCTTTAGGTTTGGCTTTGTTGGCCAGTGACGTTGAAAAGCCGTTGTTTGATTGGGCGCATAAATATGCGATCCCCAGTGATTGCTTGCGGGTTCTGCGTGTTGGGGATTGGCCGCTTCCGGTGATGACGGAATATGTGGGCCAAGACACAAGTCAATATCGCATTTTGGGTAATGATTTATACACCAACATTGGGCCAAGTTTGAAGTGTTATTATGCGAGGCGAGTGGAAAACACCGCTCTTTTTCCGCCGTCTTTTGCCGAGGCCATGGCTTGCAAATTGGCCATTGAGATGAGCGAGAAATTGACAGCAAGCAGCACCAAGTTAGAAATTGTGGCGGCCCAATTTCGGGAAGCATTAAAGGGTGCTTTGGCGGTGAACGCCATTCAACGGGCACCTGTGGCCGTGCAAGATGATTCGTGGGTGATGGCCCACCAGTTAGGAGAGGTGTTTTAATGGGCGGACTTATGGCAGTTATGGGGGCCATTGCGCCAATTGTGTCGGTGGGTGCTTCAATTGCTGGGGCCGTGATGGGGGCGCAACAAGCGGACGACCAGGCGGCTTTACAAGTTATGCAATATAAAATGCAGGCCGAACAAAACGAGAGGAACGCCCAACTTTCGGCAATAAACGCCAACATTGCCAAAAGTGACACGGCCCGAGAACAAAGGATAGCGGCTGAAGAGGCGGCTATGGCCAAGGGGCGGCAAAGGGCGGCCATGGCCGAGGGCGGCATTTTGGGAAGCGCAACGGGCACCATTTTGGAAACCGAGAGTGAAGCCCGGGCTAAAGAGCAGGATTTACTTATTAGCCGTCAAGGTGAGATTGAACAGCTTAATTATTTGGGCCAGCAATCGGACTTATACTCCGCCTCTGCTATTGCCTATTCCAACGCCAATGCGGCCGAAAAAAGCGGAAGTTACGCCAAAACAGCCAGCATTTTAGGTGGGGTGAGTGACGTTTTCGGTTACGTTTCCAAATATCACGGCGGCCCCAGCACTTCAACTAACTATTTCGGGTGATTTATGAAACTACCAGGCGGAAATCCGGCAAATTTAAGCGGCATTGGCAATGACCAACCGACAAGGGAAAGTGCGCCCCGGGTTAATTATTTGCCCATTGGCGGCGGCAATGGAGCCCAGAGAACGGGCCAGCTTCGTTTAAGCGCGGACATGCCCCGCATGATGACGGCTTACGACTTTGGCGGGCCTCAACAATTGCGGCGGGAAGTTCGCCGGGTTGGCGACATAGCCGAAGAACACGTGCAAAGATACCAAAGTTTAGAGGCTATGCAAGAAATTAGCGCCTTTAAAGACCGGGAACGAGAAGCTTTGGTGAAGATGGAAGGCATGAAAGGCCAAAAAGGAGCCGACGCCCCCTCTTTTATGGAAAATTTCTATAAACAGGAAGAGGAAAATTTTAGATCGAAAACACGCGGGGCGTTCCAGGAAAGCATTTACTTAAACATGCTAAGTCAGCGGCGGCAAGCCGGGTTAAGCACGGCCACGGGTTACGGACAACAGCAAATGCAAGCGTGGGCGGACTCGGTGACGGCGGGGAGTTTGTCTGACATAAACATTGAACTGCAAGCTAACCCGGCGAACGCTAACTTTCACATAAAGAACGGCATTGCTTTGATTGAAACGGCTAACCCCGGGCTTGACAACCGGGCGAAGATAAATTTGTTTGAAGAAACATCTGTTTTGACGGCGGTGCAAGCGGCTGTGGATCAAGGGGACGTGGCCACGGCCCGATCACTTTTGAAAGAATATGGTGGGCGCTTTGGCAATAAATTGCGGGGCGTGATTGTAGAGACTGAAAGGGCCGTGGTGGTGGCTAACCTGACGCAACAAGGGGCGGCGGCCTTACGGGCCGGGCAGGGCTTAGAATTTACCACGCAACTGACGGACATGCTGATTAATGGGGAGATTTCGCCTCAAGCTTACGAGAAGGCCACTAAAAACATTGAAGCTGTTGAAGCGGCTGAAAGTAAGCAAAGAAAAGCGAAAAAGACAGCCGCCGCCGAGGAAACGAATAAGAATTTCCTGCAACTGCAAACCCAAGGGCAATTGACCCCCGACATGGTTTTAAAGGACAAGACTTTGTCGTTTGCTGAGCAAAAGGCTTGGATGACGGCCTTGACTTCCGGGAAACGCTCACCGGCACAACAGGCGCAGTTTATTGAACTTGATTCAGGGTTAAGGCAAGCCATTGAAATGGGGTTCATTAAAAATGAAGCGGAGTTCCAACAAGCTGTAAACGGCACCGGGTTTTCTTTTGTGCCGGAAGAGCTGAACAAGCTTAGAAGTTTGATTAAAACTGCAAACGAAGCCAGCGTAGGCGGCAAGATAAACTATTACGATGAGGCCATGAAAGTAGTGAAGCAAAAAGAAGTTTTCACTTCTATGGTCGAAGATAAAGAAGACCTTAAAGGGAAAGAAAAACAAGCCGTTGCCCTTCATAATTTAGATATTCAAGTGCGCCAAACCTTGAAAGCTAAAGGTATTGCCATGACCGACCCCGAAGCAGGAGCGGCTTTGATGGAGGCGGCGCAAGCGACCGTAACTAAAAACGGCGGTGGCTGGTTTGGTTTTGATAGCGAAGAACCTTGGTGGGAAATGACCGACAAAATGCCGGAGCTGGAAAGCTTGGCCGGGGCCGGAACGCCGCAGCAAAACGAAGCGCAAAGGGCGGTGTCGGCACGAATGAAAATTTTGGGAGCCCCGGCTAATGAATTTAGCGTTGCTTGGCACAGTGAAGCTTTTATTGCCGGGAAAAGCGCAAGTGAGGTTATTCCCTCTTTTGCTGAAAGCTTCCCGGGCAAAGGTGAGGTTACAATTCCCATGCTGGGAGAATTGGGCGATTACAAAGACGAAATTCAACTGCACAGCTTGAACCATGGTCAAGACCCCGATTTGGTTGCGGCTGTTATTTACACCTTAAAGCCCGAAGATTCAAGAGAAGTGCCGGATTTGGCCGAAAAGGTTGCCCAAACCTTGATGGATGCCGGAAGTGAAAAGTTCTCAGACAAAATGCAAGCTTTGGGGTTTACGCCTGAGGAAACAAGCAAGGTGCAAGATATTTTAGAGCCTAAAGCTGCGGTTCCAAATAAGCAAACAGGGGCGAGGGTTTCTACTGAGCCTTTTAGTGCTGCAATGGCTCACACTTTGGAATTTGAAGGCGGGTATGCCAATAATGTCCATGACAGTGGGGGGGAGACTTTTAGAGGAATTAGCCGTAACAATTGGCCGAATTGGGAAGGCTGGGCAATGATTGACCAAGCTAAAGAAGAGGGGAACACCAGTGCAAGCTCCATCAACTCTTACTTTAGTGGTAGCGAAAGCATGGCGGCAGCTGTGAATAGTTTTTATCGGAAAAACTTCTGGGAACCTATGAGCGAGGTGTCAGACAACCCCAGAGTTATTGAAAAGCTGTTTGATACCGCTGTCAATGTTGGTCAATCTCGAGCGAAAAAACTTGCAGCTAAGACTTTAAAAAATATGGGAACTGAAAATATAACCGATGAAAACGTTGATGAGTTTTTAAGCTCATTTAGTGAAAATCAAGCGAGCTTCTATAGAGGCATTGCGAGCAGAAAACCAAGCCAGAAACGCTTTTTAAATGGTTGGCTGAGGCGCGCAAACTGGATCCCTGCTTAAAGTAATCAACTCTCAACGAATATAAGGCTTAAATATGGAAAACATGACGCAACCACAAAAAGAATTAACGTGGGCAGATATTGACGCCCGGGCTAACGGTTACACCGGCAGTGCCAGCTTACCCGAGCCTACCTTTGAGCCTGAACCGCAAGAAAGCCAAGCCGAGAAATTAACCCGTTTAGGCCAACAAGTTTCGGCAAGCCAGCGGCCCCAAGTAAATGGCCCCACAAACTATTTCACCCCGGAGATTTCGGCCAAGCTGGCCAAGCGTTACCCCGTGACGGCTGAAATGCTGGGTAACTCGCAAATGATGGCCCTGTTTGGGACTCCTGAAGGGGCGAGAGCTTTGACCGATATTGAAGCGGCAATTGACCGCAAAATAGGCGTGGGGCACTTTTGGGAGCGGGGGGAGCTGTTAACCCACATGAACGTTTACCGGGGGGAGCTCAGCAGAACCGGCGGCTTCTTGAGCCCGGAAGAGTATGCCCAAGGGCTTGAATATTTTGAAGGATTGAAAGAGCAATTGGCACAAATGCCCGAAGCTCCCGGGGTGAGACTTTCGCCGGAAGAAAAAGACCGCTATCGCTTTCCCTTCCGTGGGGTTGATGGTGTGGCCCCGGGGCGTGACCATTTAGGGCCGTATGTAGCGGAGTTATATAAAACGCTTGAAGCGGGAGACATTGAAGGCATTGGCTATAAACTAGCAGAAACAGCCGGGCAATTAAAGGGGATTATAACTCACCCTAACACGGCAGTCGGGGCCGCCGGTGGGGCTTTGGTTGGTGCTCCTGCCGGCGGTGTGGGCGCAGTTCCCGGCGCAGTGTTCGGCGGTGTTGCTGGCATGTCTTTAACGGCTTATGATGCCGCCGTTGGGGCATCCGCAGATTTCCTTGATGAGCAAGGGGTTACAGGTGGGGCAAGGGCTTTAGCTGAATTTTTCATAGGCTCTACTAGCTCTTTACTCGAGATAGGCCAAGTGGGTTTGTTGGCTAAACCTGCCGGTGAGTTGGTCAAAACGGTGGCCAAGGGTTTGACCGGAGACGTTGCCGAAGAGATAGCCGAAGGCGTTGCTAAAGAAGCAGTTGAAGAAATCGCCGAAGAAACAGCCAAAGGCATGACGGCAAGAGAGATTTTGCCCCGATTCGTAAAAAACGTTGTGGCCGGTATGGCCGCTGAAACAGGCATGGAAGTTAGCCAAGACACTTTGGCCATGGCCGGGGAAAACTTGGGGGCAAAACTTTCAAACCTTTTTGACGGCAATGACGCCGAACTGCACGGCGTGGAAGATTTTGTTGAAAACGCTTGGGAGACCTTTAAATTTATGGCCACCGGCGGCGGGTTAATTGGGGCCGGTGGTGCTTTCGTTCAGGCCGCCAGCGACACCGGGGCTGTGGTTAAAGGCGGCATTAAAGACGGGGCGAAAAAGGTTATTAACTGGGAAGCCCGGCGACAATTGGAGCAAAAGCAACGGGCGGCTGACAGAGCCAAGACTCAAAACCAACTAGTTGAAACGGAAGTGCGCACGCTGGCGACAACGATTAGAGAGAACGAAACGCTTCAAGCTAACCCTGAAGTAGCCAAAGCTGTGACGGGTAAAGTTTTAAAAGACAAAGGCGATGAGGGAACTTTCTATTTAGACGCTGCCGTTGTGGAGCGTTTCCGGCAAGAGGCTTTAGACGATGACACCGTTAAAGACGGTTACGACTTTGAAGACAACTTCCTTAACCCTTTAGGGGTGACTTTAGAGGTATATCAGCAAAGCTTAGAGATGGGCACCTCTTTGCCTGTGAATAAAAGCAATTTGGCCGGGGTGGTTAATAGCCAAGTGTGGCAAAAAATTGAAGCCACGGACGGGGCTATTTTGGCTGAACCGGCCAGCGTTACGGCCGAAAGAGAAGCGGAAGTGGCTCAAGCGGAAGCGGCCTATGACGACCCCTTTGCCGGGTATGAGCCTGAAAAAAGGGTTTCGGCTGAAAATAAAGAGGTGCTGGCCCAAAGCATTGCGGAAAAAGCCGGGCAAGACAAAAGTAAAGCCCGGAACTCTGCTGAATTGCTTGGGCGTGCAATTGCCCGGCCTTTGGCCGCTTTAGGCATTGACCCCAACTTATGGCTTGAAAATGGGAACTTGGACATTCGCCGGGAAGGTGAACCGAGGCCAAGGCCAGAGGAGCGGTTGAATCAGCCGATGAATGCTGATGTCGATTTAGACAAAGAAGTCACGGTTGTTGAAGCTAACACCGCTTTTGCTCATCGGCAATTACACGAGTTAAATAAAGGTGATGGGCGGCGAGAATTGCGGGCGGCAATTGTTGGAGTTTACCGCAATAAAGAACGTGGTTGGGATATTGAAATAAATACTAATGGCATTGACCATGCGATTAGTAGCGCAAGCCATTCTAGCAATTCACAAGCACATTTAGTGGCAGTGGCCAGTTTACCCTCTTTAATTGAAAATGCTGTTTTAATAGAAACACATAGTGACAAAAAAGGGAAAAGCAACACGCTAACCGTTCATCGTTTTTATGCACCTTTAACGCATGACGGAACAGTATATGTAACAAAACTAACAGTAAAAGAAGATATTGACGGACGCAGAGAAGCCAGCATTGAAAGCGTAACAGAACTTACTGATAAAAAGTTGTATGACGTTAATATAGAAAAAGAAATGCCCGTTGGAATCCGCCAGCGCCATACTTCACAGCTGGGGGCTGACTCCACAACGGGCAATTCTTTAAATGAATCCGAAGGAATGCGCCACGACCCCAGTAATGAACTGGCGCTTGGCTCCGCAACGGATACTTTGAATATTAGTATACGTGAACTTTTAGAAGGCGTCAAGGGTTCTGACAAAAAGACCTTCTTTCAAGGCACCCGGGGAGCTCTTGAAAGACTCAAAGATGGCCGTTACACGATGATTTTTGGCGGGCAAGCTGACGCTTCAACGGCCATTCACGAAAGCGCCCACTTGTTTCTTTCAATGGCTTTAGACGTTTTGGCCACGCCTTTAGACCAAATTAAAGACATGGACGCTTACAACAAATTGAAAGCTGACATAGAAATTTTGGCCGAATGGGCCGGGGTTGGCTCTGACGGCGTGTGGACGGTTGAGGCCCACGAGAAATTTGCCCGTGGTTTTGAGCTTTATTTGATGGAAGGCCGGGCGCCAAGCAAAAATTTAAAGGGTTTGTTTTCTCGCTTCAAATCTTGGTTGATTGACATTTACAAAGACGCAAAACGCCTCAACGTTGAACTTTCTGACGATGTGCGCGGGGTGATGGATAGGATTATCACCACCGAAACGGAGCTTCAATATGAGGCGACCTTTGATGAGCCTTACAGCGCAGACATGGCCCCGGAAGTGGCCAGCGAATTGGCAGCGGCCCGGGAACAAGCGCAAGCGGCCAGAGAAGAGGCCATAACCAAGATGAGGGTGAAAGAGGTTCGCGCTTTAGAAAAAGAATGGCAAGCCGAGGGAAAAGAGCTGGCCGACATGAACCCCATTCATCAAATCATGGACGATGTTGTTAGGCGGGGTGGGTTTAATAGGCAATCGCTAACAGGTTATAGCAAAGACGACATAGCTAGATTAGCCAAAACAAGGGTGGGGTTGGTCACCAATAAAGGGCGGGTTAGTTTAGACGGTGAAGCGTTAGACCGGGGTTATGACGATGCCGACGCCCTCTGGCAAGATTTATTTGAGACTCCCACCAAACAAGATATAGTCGCCCATCACGTGGCAGCCTCTAAAGCCGAAAATGCCGAGCTTTTAAACTTAAATCGCCCTTGGACAGAAGCTGAGGTGGATTATTTAATCTTGCGCCAAGCGGTGAAAGATTCGGAAACCAACGCCAAAGAAGGGATGAGGGTTTTAAAGGAAGTTCGGGCGGAATTGAATAAAAAGCAGGGCAGCCGAATCTTTAAAGACTCCATTGCCCGAAGCGTGGGGCTGACGCCCGTTGATGAGCTGGCGGCGGAAGATCTTAGAGATTTACACGCCTCTTTAAGAGCACAGCAAAGGGCCTCAAAAGAAGGGGCTAAAGAAGGGGCCAGAGAGGAAAGAGAAAAAACATCTGAGCGTTACAAAGAAAAGCAAAAAGCTAAAGATGATGAATATAAAGCTAAAATGGCCAAGATGGCGGCTACTTACAAAGAGAAAGCGGCGGCGAAAGATTATATCACTAAAAGCCTGGCTAAAATTAAACGCTTTTTAAAGCAGGTTGCGGCCTCACCCACGGCCATAAACGCCGGCGGGGTGGCCCCTGAATATGCGGCGCAAGCGAAACAACTGTTACAAGAGGTGGGGATTGAGATTGGCAAGCGTGGGGATTTGGAAACCCAAAGGATACCAACACTATTAAGTTTCGTGAATGCTAAAAAAGCTGAGGGCGAAACCGTTTATGTGGCTGATTGGATTTTGGCCGGGCAATGGCCCAAGACAAAAGATGGCCGGAATAAAAAGCTAACGAGCCTCACCTTTGACCAACTCCAAGACGTGATGGACACCTTCGACAGCCTTTTATATTTAGGGCGCGAAGACCAAAGGTTATTGGCGGCCGGGAACAGAAAGACATTAAACGAAGCGGCCACTGACATTATCACCAGCATTGATGGCCACGGCTTAAAAGATGTTAAGCCGGACGGCCCCGGCCCCGCTGACCCCATAAGCAGCAGCATTAAAAAGTTCTTGGCTAAGTTAAGAAAATTAGAGTTTTTAGTGGCTCATTTAGACGGGTTTCAATTTCAAGGCAAGGTTTATGAATATTTATTCAAGCCTTTCGTGGAAGCTGAAAAGCAAGAAATTATTCTCAAAGAAAAAATTGTCGCAAAACTTAAAGAAGCCACTGATAACCTTTTCACGGAAGCAGAGCTTTACGAAATGGGCACCAGCCCGCGCCGGGAGCAGTTAAAAAGATTAAGTGACCATTTTGGCCTAAACCTTCCCAAAAGTTTAATGACTGAACGGCACGCTATCACCGGCGCACCCCACCTTTTGACCGTGGGGGAAATGATGGTGGTTGTGCTGAACAGCCGCAGTTCGCTTAACCTTAGAAACTTACTTGAGGGGAACCACTTTACCGAACAGGCCATTGCCGAAATTGAAAGCCGCTTGACACCCAACCAAATGGCCTATGTTGAAGCTGTTTGGTCGGCTTTGGAAGAGCTGGGGCCAAAACTTGCTGAGACTCACTTTCAAGCCACAGGGGCGCGGTTGCCAATGGTTGATGGCCGTTATTACCCAATTTTCATTGACGCGAAAAACAACCCTGACGCCGTGGCCCAAATTCAAGACACAGACGCCCGGCAATTTAGCTCACGCCAAAGCTCAAGGGCCGGGGCTACCCATGAACGGACGGGGGCCATTAACCCCATTGATTTAGACATTAACCGTTTGAGCTCTCAAATTGAGGAAGTTATTCACGACGTCACCCACCGGGCGGCAGTTCGTGATGTTAACCGCTTAATAAGGCGGCCTGACGTGCGGAGCATGATTATTCAAAAGCTGGGCATGGAAAAATATCAGGCCATGATTGACGCTGTGAACTGGATTGCCCGGCCAAAAGAGGTGACAAACAAATCCCTTGCACTGTCAACCATGAATTACGTCAGGCGGAATATGGTTTTTGCCTATTTGGCTTTTAACCTTAACACCGCCGTTATGCAAACCATGGGCTTTTTTCAAAGCGCGGCCCACATTGGCACCAGCGCAATGGTTGGGGGGCTTATGGATTTTGCCAAAAATCCCCGAGATATTATTGCTTTTGTTGATGAGCTAAGCCCGGCTGTGCGGGAACGAAGCCGAGGGTTTGACCAAGATATGCGCGATGTTTTAGGCCAAGGCAGCAAAACGGGCCTTGACCGTGGGATGGTGGCTAAAATTCAAGAGGTGGGTTTTTGGCCAATTAAAATCATGGATATGTTTGTTGTTTACCCCACTTGGTATGGGGCTTACAACAAGGCCATTAGAGAGGGCCAGGGGCATGAAAAAGCCGTGGAGAGCGCCGACACTGCTGTGCGTCTCACCCAACCTGTGGCGGCGGCCAAAGACACGGCCGGGGTGCAAAGAACTGTTTTGGGTAAAACCCTGGCCCCGTTCTTTACCTTCTTTTCAGCCATGGAAAATTACAACGCTTTACACATAGAAGGAGCCCGGCAGGGCAAAGTTAAAAAGCGTGAACTAGCTCGCATTTTGTTTATTTCAGCTTTACTCCCCAGCTTACTTAACGCTATTTGGCGGGGTGAAGAGTTGCCGGAAGAGCCGGAAGACTTTTTACAAATAGGCAAAGAAACGTTGCTTTATTTGGCGGCCGGTTACCCAGTGATTCGTGACTTTTTAGGTTTAGCTTCCGGTGAGAATTACAGAACACCGATATTACCTGTTCACAAGGCTATAGAAGCCGCCGGGTGGGTTTTTGGTGATGCGGCAAGTGGTGACGTGGATAGCTCCACGTTTAGAAATGCAATTAGCACCGCCGGGTATATTGCGCCGGGTGTGCCTGCCGGGGCCTTAAATAAAGCTATACGTTGGTTTGAAAGCGACAGTGAAAACTTGCTTCGGATCGTCAAGCCGGAACCTCGAGACTAAAGAAAGGATTAAAAATTGACAATAACATTATCACGGGCGCGGGAAATGTATGTGACCAACGCCGCTGTTTCCAATTACGCTTACCGCTTTTTGGTTTATAACCAAGAGCATTTGGCCGTAAATTTGGTGAACGTTGCAACGCGGGCAGAAACAGCCTTTAGTCTGGGGGCAGATTACACCGTCACCGGAGT
Organism: uncultured Peptococcaceae bacterium; assembly: GCA_964372025.1. Taxonomy (GTDB): domain Bacteria; phylum Bacillota; class Dehalobacteriia; order UBA4068; family UBA4068; genus CAYJBP01. The sequence continues at coordinate 19,925 of CAYJPF010000039.1, forward strand.
GAACACGCCAAGCGGGGGAAGCGTTGTTTTAACTGCCATCGGCAAAAGCAAAGCCGGGACAGGTAACCATTTGGTTATAACTCGGCAAATGCCATTCACCCAAGACACCACCTACACGACAGCCGACCACTTCCCGGCCTCTCGCTATGAACGTGATTTAGACATGGCCACCATGGAGCGGCAAGAGCTGAAAGAGCTTTTGGGGCGGGCCGTGATTGCGCCAGCAGATTTAACACCCGGTGAAGTTTTGACTTATGACCATTTGCGAGCCATTGAGAAAAACGCCGCCACTTCCGCCAGCGGCGCGGCGGCCTCTCAAGCGGCGGCGCGAGCCAGCGAAACGGCGGCTCAAACTTGGGCCGAAACAGCAGAGGCGCGCTATCTTCAAGGTATAGAATCTTTCAATGGAAATGCGGCGGAGAAGACAGTCACTTTCAACACTAATCATGAAAGTAAATTTTTAAATTATAACGAAAATGCCGCTGAAAAGACCTCAGCCTTTAATGACAATGCGGCGGAAAAGCAAGCCAACGTTGACGCCGCGGCTTTGGCCGCTCAAACTTCAGAGGGGAACGCCGCCGATTCCGCCAATGAGGCCGAAAATTGGGCACGGCAAGCCCAAAACACCGTAACTGATGGGGTGCCCGATGCGGCCCTTGACGTCAAGGGAATTGTCTTTTTGGCCGACGGTGCCACGGCCGCCGCCGGAACAGATGATGAAAAAGCTGTGACTTCGAAAGCCCTCAAAGAAGCTGTGGGAACTTTGGTGCCTACAGCCTCAACCGGGGTGGCCGGGAAAGTGGCTCTTGCCGACAACGCCACTGCCGCCGCCGGAACAGACGCCACTAAAGCAGTTACGGCGGCCGCTTTGAAGCACGCTGTGAACACGTTAGTGCCTACGGCCACAACAACGGTGGCCGGAAAAGTGGCTCTAACTACGAACGCTGTGGCCGCCGCCGGAACAGACACTGCTAAAGCCATCACCGCCGCCGCACTTAAACATGCTCTGTCGTTGTTACTTCCCAGCGGCGTTATCCTCTTGTGGAAGGGGGCCGCTAACGCCATCCCCAGTGGCTGGGCTTTATGTAATGGGGCCAACGGCACCCCAGACTTGCGTAACCGTTTTGTCATCGGTGCCGGAAGCACTTACGCTGTGAATGCCAAAGCCGGGGCCACCACCCACACCCACACCGTCAGTGGCTCCACCAATAATCACACCCTAACCACGGCTCAAATGCCCAGTCATAATCATT
>CAYJPF010000040.1:0-21026 GCA_964372025.1 uncultured Peptococcaceae bacterium
ACATTGTTTAGTTCCACATAATAATTATATGAACCCATATAGCAATAGTCAATCGATAAAAAAAGAGCCCTAAGGCTCAAATTAAATTAATCCAACTGTATGATTATCTCCGACAGCTATTTTTTTTACATCTTTCCAACCAGACACTTCACACTGTCCGTGTTCATTGTCTCCAGTTGCAACAACCGTGCCGTCAGATTTTAAACCAACACAATGACCTTTGCTAGTGGCTATAGCTTTAATATCAATCCAATTATCGAAATCGCATCTGCCATCTTGATTCACACCCGACGAAACAACAGTGCCATCTGATTTTAAACCAACAATATAATTGTAAGCTGCAGATATTTGAATTATGTCTTTCCATTCGCTAGTATTTAAGTCTTGCCCTTCTATGCGAGAATATTCACCTAACTCCAAAAGCACAGTGCCATCTTTTGTTAGTGCAGCTGTAAATTGATGACCAGCAACCACATCGATAATGTCTTTCCACTCTTTAACCGAAGGAATTTTTATTTTTTCACTAAAAGATGTTAATACTGTGCCGTCAGATTTTAAGCCAACCACATGGGTATCGCTGTTATCGATCTTTACTAAATCAGTCCATTCTTCGTCATAGTATCTCTTGTACCAATCTAGGTGTATTCCATCTGTCTCAATAATTGTGCCACCTTTCTTTAAAGCTACAATATAATTATCAGAACACTTAACATTAATAATATCTTTCCATTCAGAAAAGCTATCTTCCACAAAAGGTTTTAGTGCTTTTTTAGGTAATGCATCATCATTGTTATGACTTCCAACAATGTCGATAGTTCCATCTTTAAATATAATTGATGTATATCCACCGGCTGCCTCAATATCTACAACATTTTCCAAATGCTCTACATCTGTAGCACAATAGTAATGATATCCTGTAGCTAAAACAGTTCCATCAGATTTAAGCCCCAATGTGTGATAAGGTCCATAAGATACTGATATTATATCTCTCCAACTACTTACATTATCTTCATTGCAACTCCCTTTGAAGTTCGCAATCACTTCGCCACTTTCTGTAATTGTAAATTTATCATCGAGACTTAAAACGTCATTCCATGTCTTCAATGCTAATTCTTTATTTTCTGAATTAGTTAATATTGTGCCGTCAGATTTTAATGCATAGACATCATCTATGATAACGGCTATTTTAACAACATCAGTCCATTCTAGAACATCTTTAACATCATCTAAATAAGCGTTCGCAATATACTCTAATTTGCCATCATCTTTTAGCATAATGGCAAAATCCATGCAACTTGCTAAATCGACAACATTATTCCATTTAGTATAATCTGAACTAGCGTCAAAATCGTAACTCGAAACTAAAACTTTTCCCTCTGAAGTTAAACCAACAGTATAGCTATCTCCTGCGCATACCTTTATAATATTTTTCCATTCTGTTACTTCTTCAGGTTCTAAGTAAGAATTGCTCCCGTCAATAAATAACAAATCATAATCTTGCACCACTTTTACTGTTCCGTCTGATTTTAAGCCAACACTATGATGTAACCCCACACTAACTTGAATAATATCTTTCCAATCATCAACTTTCAATCTATTTGATTCTTTCATACCAACCGCTACTACTTTGTTTCTAATTCTAGTCATATTATTTCTCCTTTTTATTTTTTAACTTTTCTTATTACATCAATATTATATAACACAAGATGCCCCTTTTTTGGGACATCTTGTGCAATTTTTATCACTAGCCTTAACAGACTCACTATCTTTATGTTGTGAACCGATTTGTTGTTTAAATCATTACTAAATTGCATTATTGTTCTTACCACATTAACTCCTTATTTTATTTTGAACTTTATAATTTACTCAATAGAAGCAGCATGGTAGTAGTGATATATTCTAAATAAAACATAAATATCAAAAGTGTTTTATATCAATATATACAAATTACCCCATAAACACTTTTATTTTAGATAACTTAAACAGAAAAGCAATTTATTTTTTCGATAATAATTTAACCATTTAATTCAGAAGTTTTATAATCAGCTAAGATTTCCAAGAGATCACAGCGATTTAATTCACTCAAAGTTTCATTAAGATTTTTTATTTCATCTAATGAGAGATCCTTAAGATTATAGTTTAATAAATTTTTAAACATGGTTTCTGATCCAGATTCAATTACTTTATCGAGAATAATATCAAAAGATTTTTTTATATAATTGAGATGTTTTTTTTCACTAGCTTTATCATACATTTGCTCACCATCCAAAAAAGATAAAATAGCTAAACATTTATCCTTTTTACCTAATCGAGAAAAAAGAGCACTATTCGCATACAATTTTTTGCATTTAAAGGCACCCTTGGCACATCGTATATCTTTACTTACATCAAGACCATTAACTACAGCATCACGACAATAAAATGCCCATCTCTCAATTTTTGTTACACTATTGGGAATGATTATATTTGTTAGTTTTTTGCAACCAGAGAATGCACGCTCTCTAATGGTGGTAACACTGTTGGGGATGGTAATGTTTGTTAGATTAGTGCAACCAGAAAATACCCCTTGATCAATAGCTTTTATATTATCGGGGATGGTAATGTTATTTAGTTTTTTACAATCGTAAAATGCATAACCTTCAATTCTTGTTACACTATTAGGGATGGTAATGTTTGTTAGATTAGCGCAGCCAGAAAACACCCCTTGTTCAATAGTTGTTATACTATTAGGTATGGTAATGTTATTTAGTTTTGAACAACCCTTAAATGCAGAAGAACCTATTTCACTTACGCTATTAGGAATTACTATATTGTTTAGTGCTTCACAAGCAAAAAACGCTTGCATACTGATGCTAGTCACGCTATTTGGGATGACTATATTTTTTAGGGAAGTGCAGTAAGCGAAGGCCATTCTTTTAATTTTGGTTACGCTATTTGGGATAATAACAGTTTCAAGGAAACTGCAATCAGCAAATGCATTTCCGTCAATACTTGTTGCACCATCAGGAATTACATAGCTTGTTTGAGATTCGTAATTTTTGTCATTCATAATTATTCTCCTTATTTTTATATTTAATTTTAAAGTTTTAAAATTAAAATTATTGCATGAAATATTTTATATCCATTTATTTAATTTTCTACGACTCCGATCCAAAATATTCTTGCATCAAAGACTTCTTTAATGTTTCTAATTTTTCAAGACTCTGCTTGACTTCAAATTTTGATTTGTCGATTTGTTGAACGAAGACAGTGAATTGGTTTTGTAGGTCTATCGGTGGCAATGTAATAGAATATTCTTCTAAATAGTTAATCGGTACTCTTAACTGGCCACCTGTCCCAGCCATCACCTTCCTTGCTCCAATTCTAAATGAATTGAGCATTGTAAGCGTGTAAAGCCAATAGGGATTTGTCTTGCCTGGAATGGGCCTTAACACGTGAAATTCTGTTGATCCTGATGCAATTCCGCCTTTAAGACCTCTTGCTATGCCACCTTTGCCATTTTCCATACAAGGGGTTATCTTAGCGAATAACACGTCATTTTCTGCAAAGTAAGTAAAGCCTTTTTTTACTTCTTTGTACAGTCTTATGTCCGAACAATCAATTTTTCCACACACTGATACTGCCGTCATTGGCACAAAAGAAACCATAAGTTCATCGCTGATATCTCTTGGTCTCTTAGGATTTATTTCACAACACTCTTCTAGTGTTGTTAGTCCCCAGTCCTTTTCATCTTTTCCCGGTTCACCAAACATCTCGATAAATCGGGATTTTACAAGTAAATCTAGTTTTTCGAGTTGTGTTTTTCTTGATACTATTAACTTAGTAATATAGTTCAAGTTATAAGCTACTTCATTCTGTCGTTCAATTGATGGCAGTAATATTTCCAAGTTTCTTAGTATGGATAAATTAATATTATTTTGAGCGACTCCTCTTCCGATGATTTTTATATCTTCTTTTATAGATAAAAAATAATGATACAAGTAGTCTAATATTAGCTTATCGCTTGTAATACTAATCCCCGCAATGGCTTGATTAGTTGTTGCATCAATATCTAATATTGCAGTTTCACCTAAAGTTGCAAAAATAGTATATAGCAGCGTTCCTTTTTTGAAGAGTTTTGTAGATGAATTATTTAAACCTTTTTCTGTAATAAATTCTTCTGTTTCGCTTACAAATTTGCTTTTTAAGTCACTGATTTTAACCCAAGGTATGTTACCGTTATCCCAAAATTCTAGTCGCGCACGAGACGGAGTGCCCCCAGCTTGTATTTCACACACTTGATTAAGCCTAACTTTTGTTATCATGCTGTCGTCTCCATCTCACGGTAAAATCGGGATTTTACAAGTAAATCTAGTTTTTCTAGTTGTTTATTCTTGAAAATAATCATTTTTTCTAACAAATCAAATGTTTTAACGATACGATCTTGGACTTCTGAAGTGGGTATGTTTATTCCGATATCCAAAATATAATCCTTAGATACATGTTTTAAACCTGCACCTTTAAATCCATTTTGTAAGATTTGCATATTTCCTGAAAGAAAATAAAATATCATTTTTAAATCAACGAGTCCATTGCCATAAAAGACTAAACAGTCAGTAGATGTAGAAAACGGGGTATCCGAGTAGTGTACATTTGCGTTTCCGCCTGTGCCAAATATCAAAGCTTTATCACAATATTGAAAATAATCTAAATATTTTTTCTGCTCTAAACTAGAAGTGAAAAATTTATATTCTCCTTCCGTTAAACCATCTCCAGCCTTAACTTTTGATTTAGGTTGAGAGGATAACAATTTCTTTAACTTTGTTGCCATGATCACTACTCCCTATAACTTTTCTTTTCTATAATTTCTTTTAATTCATCTATCTCATACAGTCCATCTTTTTTGCTATGTAATGCTCTATGACAATTAGGGCACACTGGTAATAAATCGTATTTTGGATTGACGATGTAATTATGTTTTATTGAAGAGAGGGGGACAATGTGATGAACTTCAATATATCCCTTGAACTCACTCCCATAATAGTATTCAAAATTGAATCCACAGACTTTGCATGAAGATCCATGTATCTTTACAGCTTCATCTCTTGCTTTTCTGTTTCTTTCGTATTTTGTTAATTTAAATTCTTTTATTTCTCCTTCTTCAAATTCTAAAGAGATTCTTTTTAAAGATTCTATTAACTCGGTTTCAAACGCCTTTATTTCTACGTTATATATATATTCAAGTTTTCTATCGATATCTTCAATTTTATCATTTCTATCACAAATAATCCATTTTTTCAAAATATTGTTATTACTGTTTGATCCATTTAATCGTTTCAAAAGATCTTTATCTTTTTGGGACACATTTTCCGTGTCAATAACAAAAGATAATGATACTGATTCAAAATCATGATTATCAATCTCATATTTTAAAGCATTTTTGCTATTGGGTAATGCATCTTTTATTTTCTTTGTTTTAAACCTTATATATCTTGATCCAGAATTAAAAGACAATTCATATATAAAATCTTCTGAATCTTTTGATTTTTCATGACACCAATTTTCAATAATATTCCCAGTAAGTTTTAACTGAATCTCATTTTTTAAATCTTTCATAAGTATCCCCTTTAAAAGTGCCTAAAATTTCACCACTAATCCATATGAATTTGTCAAAGATAAATTCTCTACATCATCTTTAACTACCCATAAATTTTTATATGTCATAGGTTTTGGTATATCCCTCTCACCAAAGCCATCTGTAAAATAAATCAACATACTATCTCTAAAATATTTGTTTGAGTTTAAATATTTAATTACCGGGGTGAAAGATGTGCCTCCCCTTCCAGTTATTTTAGTTTCAACGTCTCTATGGTTTTTAACTACATAGATTTTGTTTATTTTTTCATCACACTCTATTACTGTTATCTCTGATTTTCTTTTTGCAATAATTTCATATATTTCAATAAAGACCTTTTGAATATCTAAGCAACTCATTGATCCTGATGTATCTATCGCTACGACAATCTTTATTGTCTTAGCTCTTTGTTCTCCTGAAATTTCAAATCTATGCGGTTGACGCCTATTCAATTTTGCTCTATTTTTTCTTTTTCCATCAGGAATTGTGCCTATATATTTTTTAAATATTTTTTGCCAATAAATAACTGGTGGCGCTTCATTTAATCTTATTTGCTCAATCATTCTATCTGAAATTAAGTCTCGATTTTCATCACTAATAGTTTCAAAAGAAGCTTTAACATATTCTTTTATCAATTCTTTTATATCATCTATTGATTCATCTGCAACGTCCCAATCATGATCATTAATTTCTTTACAATTTTGAGGCGTAACAACATTGTCTGAAAAAGAGGAGTTTTCATAATCATTACTATCGCCGACTATATCATTTCCTTCTTCTTTTAACCCTTCTTTTTTAACGAGATCAAAATAATAAGCATAGCTTTCGCGCTCTTTAATTTTCTCTAAATCATATAGCTTAGCTATAGCTTTAGATGTTATTCTATCTTTTAAGGGGACCATATAATCAATTTTTCGTTCCTTTATTTCAAAATCGATATTATCATTTATACTTGCATCTGCAGCATGATTGAATCTTTCCAAATTGCATCGATCGCCTAGCGATACAACTTTAGTCATTTCTACCGGGTGATTAAATATTATATGATCTATTTCGTGGCACACGACATATATTATTTCTTTCAAAGAATGCTCACAAAGAAAAAAGGGATTTGTAACAAAAACAGGAGGATAAGTATTGAGTCTTATTCCAGCAATTATGGCTTCATTAAATACTATTTTATATTTTAAATTCATAAAGAAATTTCCGTAATAAACACCTCTTTCTGAAATTAGAAATAAATTTATTCTTTCTAACAGCTTTAACATATCATATTCTATACCTTCAAGAATACCTTTATTTCCTGCATCGTCAAAAACACTCGCATCGTATTTTGAGGCATTTAATCTTATTTTTTCCAGTAATTCAACAATATCCAAGTTCATTAACTGTTTTTAATAGCCTTTCTTGTCTTTTCTGATAAATCTAACATTTTTAAAAGTTCAACCTCAAAAACATCAAACAAATATTCTATTAATTGATTGCCCTCTTCACTTGTTGCATTAGCCAAGTTTTGAGCAAATAACAATTTAGTCGGAGCATCTAGCAATTGCGCAAAAATCCTCAACTGTTCTTTCTTCTTATCAAAATCTTTCTTATCCAAAGATAAATATTCTATATTTTCTTTTAAGTAATCAATTATATGTTGAGATGTTTGTACCTTTTTAGAAGCTGAAAGCTTAATGATATCTCCTTTATTCTTAGTTAACGTTATATCGTCATTAAAAAAATCATCAGCACTTATTGCGTTCTGCTTAGAAACCAAGCTCGCAAAAAACATAGTTGCAACATTGCCACCGAGTTTAGCGCTCACCATTTCTTTCATATCTTTTTCTAAAACTCTAGGATCATTTTCTTCTTCACTAAAAAAACAACTAACTATATCATTGCTTTTAAGCAAAGTATCTATCATATCCCATCCACGAGGAGACGGTTTTGGTTTTTCTTCATCTAACAATTCTTTATCTTTGGATGATAATGCGTTTGGGTTATCCTTAATAAAATTTAATATATCATTCGATATTCTGTTTCTTTGACCATATTTTAGCCACTCATTGGTATTATCACTAACTTTTATCTTAAGGAATCTATCTAATTGAGCAGGATCCATCTCATTTGTTGCATATACACTATTTTGAGTGCTGGGATTCATCGCACCCACAAAAAACACCCACCAAGGAAATTGATAGCCATTGACACTTCTTGTCAACAAAATATTCATAAGTTCCTTATATACTGTGCTTTCTGTTCTGTTTATTTCATCAATGAAAATAATAACAGGTTTAATATCACCAGAGGTTAACTTCGCAATCTTTTCTCTTGAAGAAAGATTATTGATTGAATATTTATTTTCTTCACCATTCATTAATTCATAGTTTTCTTCTAAACCGCTAGTATAAAATATTCGCTTCTCTTCTTCTTGTATTCTCTCTATCGCATAATAAGGTAAAAATCTGAACTTTATTTGATTATTGTCATCATTTTGAAGGTAAGGCAATCCTGTGATTTCACCCTCCTTAAGAGTTCCTCCTTCTATCGTTATGCAGTATCCACCTAGTTCATCCGCAAGCGATTTTATCATCTGAGATTTACCAATACCATGCTTTCCAGAAACTAAGGGCGTTATCGCTAAATCTTTTTTATTTGTGGTTAAATTCGCAAGAACGGCTCTTTTTACAAGTCTTTTTGCAACATCTATTGTAATCATATCTCTATTCCTTTCAGCCTTAAGAATACGTCTAATTGTGACGATCGTTCTTTCTTGCTTTTCCACTTATTTCTACTCTTAGTTAAAATGTATTTATAATTCAAATCAGCGAAATGTTTCATAAAAAATTTTTCGCTAAATAGTTGGTTTTTTGAAATTATTTTCTTGTCTAATGTCGAATAATAATCTTCTAAAAACTTTTCAGAGAATGCAATTTCTGATAATAGAACATCCATTTCTGGAGAATCGAAAACGGAAATGTTTTTTTTAATAAATTGCTCATCAATAAATGAATTTCTTTTAACGTATTTTCTAAAGGCTGACTTATGGCCTGATCCTCTTCTCATGCTCTGTAAATTACTCTTTAAAATATCCAATTCACTCATTTCTGTTTTTTCATGACCAGATATCTCTTTAGGCAAGAGCTCATTTTTATGTATAACTATATTTGGTGATATATTTTTGTTATCATTATCAACATGTTGAGTAATTTTATGTGTTTTTAAGTTTTCAATAATCTCAAGACACTCTAAAATATATTCTTTTGCATAGTTACCTATCGCAAGCTCGTCAATAAAACAATCTAAATCTTCTAAAATTATTTTATCTCCACTTGTTTTTAAAATCTCTAAAATATCCATATATCATTACTCCTATAAAATAACCCTATGTATACCTTTTATCAAGGTTTGAAGATAAGTAATATTAGTTCCAAATAATTTTGGTATATCCACATCGCAAAGCGGACTAACACTTTGAGTAAGCTCAAAGCTAAAATCACCATTATTCTTTGTATATTCTATAATCTGATTACAGTAATCAAGCTGACTCTTTGTCAAAATTCCCTCATTTAGAAAGCTGCCAAATTTTACATTAAAGGCTTGTTCGTCAATGCCTAACTGTTTTCTCAAAAATAATAATAAACTAATACCATTTGACCACTTAATAAATTCTGCTTGGGTGCCTAACCTTTCATAAAAGATATGTTCTAAATGTGCTTTTTCTTCAGTTGTCAATGGGTCTAGGTTTCTTATTTTTGAAAGTGCAGGATCATTTGAAGTGTTTATATAATCGAGTGCTTTTTGTGGATATGTCTTAAGATTTATAGGGCTATCTGTTTCTCCTTTTTCAATCCAATCAGGGACGTTTAAAATTGTAATATGTTTATCATCTGGAATGTATCCCATTAAGGTTCTAAGTTCACTTCTTACAAACTCACATCTATTTAAACTAAAATCATTAAATAGATAATCGGCATTGACCATATTTTTTATAAGAGATTCCTTATCCATTATTTCCGGTATAGTTTTAATTGTTAATAAATGAACCATAAGATTAGTGATTGAATCAACAACATCCTTAAAGCCATTACGCATTTTTCTAAGATCGTTACCCTCTTCTCTTTTGATGTATTCATCTTGGAATATATACATTAATAAATCAAAATTCCTTGTTTTTACATGTGCTTTTTCATTTTCAAAGAGAGGAAATATTTTTATCTCTATCTCATGAGCAACTTCATCTGTTATAAAATCCCAATTCTCTTCAGTTCTATATTTGCTGACATAGCTCATATTAGAATTAACAAGAATATTATCCTCACTAAGAGCTCTTGTTTTATTAACAAAATCATTTTTTAAATCATTCATGTATTTAAATTCAAAATCAGAAAGCACTTCTTTTGGTCTTTCTTTTAAATTTATCATGATACCTAATTTTCTCTTATTGATTAATGTCTTTTGAGGAGTAGCTGTAGAGGCATTATCATCCCCAATCCCATATGCAACATTCCAAGTGCCTCTTGTTGAAAAATATCTACAATTATCATAATAGTCAAAAATTAAGAAACCTTGTTTGTTTAATCCGTGACCAAAAATATCTTGCGATAACCTTGTCCCTCTACCTATCATTTGCAGAAATTTTATCATCGAATTCACTTTTTTAAAGAATACAAGATTTAATATATCAGGAACATCTATACCTGTATCCATCATATCAACACTTACTACAATTTGTGGCATCTTATCTCTTATCTCGAAAGACTCTATTAATGATTGACTATTTTCAACTTGAGAATCTATAAGTTTGCAAAAATCTTTGCCTAGATTAGAGAAAGACTTGTTAAACTCCTCAACTATCACCATAGCCTCTTGATGACTTCTGGAAAATATTATTGTTTTCCCTAGTTTATCTCCATTATGGATTTTTAGCCCATTTTCCATAAGGTCTTCTAACATAGCCTTGATTGTTCCCCTATTTATAGTCTTATTTCCATAAGTGTGTACTGAGTTTTTATATTTATTCGGGTCATTTTCTTTTTCGTCGATTTCAAATGCATCTTCAAGTATTTTTTTATCCTCAGTACTTAGATCGCTATATTTAATCCCTCTTCGTAAGACTGCTGTAGTTTTATCCTCAATCGCAAACCCTACAAGATAACCTTCCATAATAGCCTCTTCTAATTCATATGAAAAATCCGGTTCCCCATTTACACATTGGAAAATATTATAAACATTCTTATCTTGTTCTTTTCTAGGTGTAGCAGTTAAGCCAACCATAAGTGAGTCAAAATATTTAAATATTGATCCATACTTACTAAAAATAGAACGATGCGCTTCATCAACAATAATCAAATCAAACCTACCAATTCCGAACTCCTTAGATTCATCATTAATAAGTGAAATCATTGTTTGATAAGTTGAAAAAATAATTCTAGCGTCCGGATTTTTATCATTATAAGAACCTGCGTAGACAGAAGTTGTCTCGCCAGGTAGTAGCTTTGTGAAATTTTTGTGTGCTTGTTTCACTAAACTAGTTCTATCAGCCAAAAATAAAATATTTTTAACCCAGTGGTTTTTTAATAGCACTTCAGATAAAGAAATTGCAACACGGGTTTTACCAGTACCAGTTGCCATTACCAACAAACTTTTTCTTCTATTGTCTGTAAAAACTTCACACACTTTCTTGATAGCGTTTTTCTGATAATCTCGATTGGTGATATTGTCATTTATGATTGGATCAGAAATGTCTTTTCTAGCATCTTTTCTAAACTTAATTAATTCTAATTCACTTGCTGTATGAAATCCATAAACCTCTCTCGGACTATACCCCAAAGGATCAATGAAATAGGTACGATATCCAGTGGTATAATACCCCGCAGGTAAATAACCATACTTATTTTTAAGTTCTTCCATAACTCGCTTTACTTTTTCACGTCCATTAATTATACTACTGGCTGTTTCAGTATAATCAATAACCGCTAAAGGTTTATTGTCTTTACCCATCAATATGAAATCTATTTTTTCACCAGTATGTAAAGCACAATTAAGACAAGCAGACTCTGGTAATAAGATATTATCCTTATTAACCATTTTCCAATCAGCCTCTCTAATACCTGCCTCTATAAACAATTTTTTATTTTCTCTCTCATCCCTTAAATGCTTAACCGAAAAAACTGTTTCTCTCATTCGCTTTCCATACTTTGCAACAACAGTTTCTTCAACAACAACTTCTTTCTTTAGTTCTTTCATGTTAGGAAGATTATTTTCACTCTCATTAGCTTGATTAATTTCTGGAACTTTAAAAACAGGATAATCATCAATGACCCCCATAAATATCAATACTTCACCAACAATAAAATGAAGCGTTTCAAGTGTTCTGATTGCATCCTTAGAAGAAAAAGAATCATCTTCGTGAGTTGCAGCATTACCTAACTTTCTGACAATGTGCATAGCATCAATAATTGTATCATCACTAAGAAAGCTGCGGAACCTCTCATCTTCTAACATTTGGAAAGTAGTAGGATTTTCATCTGTATAATTAACACAAGACTTATAGATAGTTTTCACTACATACTCAGAAGCTTTACGAGATGATATTCCACTATGATCAGGATGAGAAAAGATAAAATCTTCTGCATCCGCGCAATATTTATACAATACTTTAAAATCTTTTTGATCTTTTATAAAATTAAAATTCATATAATAACACTCCCTCTTAAAATTCAGAAACGATATACATCATCCTCAAACTGTAATTATGTATATAATACAATTATTTTACCATAAAATATTAATTTATGATTACACTATATAAACAGTTATTTTATTTGACAATTAAATCCCGATTTTACTGTGAGATGGAGGTGGTAGTATGAGCATAAAAGTTCAACTAGGTAAATATGTAAAAATTCGAACTGGCAAGCTAGATGCTAACGCATCTTCTGAAAACGGAAGTTACCCTTTCTTCACATGTTCAAAAGAGCCTTTAAAAATTGACACATATTCATACGATTGTGAATGTGTTTTAGTAGCCGGAAATGGTGATTTAAATGTTAAATATTACAATGGTAAATTTGACGCTTATCAAAGAACATATATTATTGAAACACTAGATAACGAAAATTTACATGCACCTTTTTTATATTTATTCCTAGATAATTATTTAGAAACACTAAGAAAAGAATCCATCGGTGGAGTAATTAAATATATTAAGTTAGGAAATTTAACAACTGCATTAATAAAATTGCCAAAAATAAAGAAACAAAAAGAAATTTACAATAGAATTAAAGAAATTTCCAAACTGATTCAAGCAAAGAAAAGTCAAATAGATAAACTAGATTTACTTGTAAAATCCCGATTTTATGGTGAGTTGGAGGTGGGGGCATGATTAGAATAATGCCAATTAAAGATGTTACTTGGTTTCAAGAAGGTCCAGGAGTCAGGAATGTGCAATATACAACTTCTGGCATCAAATTACTTAATGTAGCAAATTTAAAAAACGGGAGAATTGACTTATCAACATCCGAAAGGTATATATCCGAAGAGGAGGGCAATAATAAATATAAGCACTTCTTAGTCGACGAAGGGGATTTAATCATTGCGTCATCTGGCATCAAAATTGATTATTTCGACAAGAAGATGGGATTTGTGCATAAAGAACACTTACCATTATGTATGAATACAAGCACAATTAGATTCAAAGTTATTGACAAAAATAATTTGGAAATAAAATATTTAATGTATTACCTGAAGAGTGCTCAATTCAAAAAACAGTTAGCAAAGCAAATAACAGGGTCTGCACAATTAAATTTCGGTCCAAGTCACTTAAAAAAAATGAATATCCCTTTACCTTTAATCAATGATCAAAAAAGAATTTCAAATAATTTAGATAAGGTATATTCACTTATTGATAAATGTATTAGACAACTAGAAAAACTAGACCTGCTTGTAAAATCCCGATTTTACAGTGGGATGGAAGAGGCTAATTATGAAATATTGTAAACTAGGTGATATTTGTAACCCTAAACAATGGAAAACACTTTCTAAAAAAGATATGGGTAATTTTGAATATCCAGTATACGGAGCAAATGGAATTATTGGTTATTTTTCAGAATATAATCACATCGATAAAACGTTATTAATCGGTTGTAGAGGAACATGTGGGACCGTTACTATATCAAAACCGTTCTCATACATCAACGGAAACGCGATGGCTTTAGACAATCTTTGTGATGAAGTAATAATAGATTATTTATTTTATTTTTTAAAGAATAGAGGATTTAAAGATATTATTAGCGGATCGTCTCAACCTCAAATAATTCAATCAGATATTTCAAAAATCAATATATTCTTTCCTGAAATTAAAATTCAACAACAAACCGTAAACAAATTAAACAAAGTATCTTTATTAATAAATAACAGAAGAAAGCAGCACGAGAAACTAGATTTACTTGTAAAATCCCGATTTGTCGAGATGTTTGAAAACAGTGATTTTCCTATAGTGGCAATAAAAGACATTGTAGATACATCCATAATATCTGCAAAAAAAAGATACCTATCGAATGATTGTATCAACTATATTGATATTTCATCAATTGATAATATTAATAATAATATTATAGAGTATTCAAGCCATTCTTTTACAAATTCTCCTTCACGTGCTCAATGGTGTATAGAATTGAATGATATTCTTGTGGCAACAGTTAGACCTGGTTTAAAGAATATAGCACAAGTTTTATTCGATACGAATAACTTTGTTGCATCCAGTGGTTTTTGTGTGCTAAGAGCTGCGAACAAGTGTATTCCAGAATACTTGCGTGAAATAGTTTTATCGGACAACTTTACTAAATTGATGATTAAATTGTCTACAGGGGCTAATTATCCAGCAATTAAGAATTCAGATGTGCTAAATTATAAAGCGCCTCTACCTCCCTTGCAACTCCAAAATCAATTTGCTGACTTCGCCAAACAAGTCGACAAATCAAAATTTGAATTTAACCTATAAATTTCCTGTGACTTGTTTTTACATTATTCTGATCTACCATAGCATAGCGCATTGTTGTATCGATTTGGGCGTGTCCTAATAATTTTTGCACTTGTTCTATTGGCATACCTTTATCTATAGCTCTAGTTGCTAAAGTCCTTCTAAATTTATGTGGATGGATTTTTGGGATATCTATCGTTCTTCCTAATTCTCGTAGTCTTATTTCTATTCCGGATATTTCAAGGCGGTTATAGGGTTTTAATAGCGAAACAAATAATGCAGGATTGTCATCTTCTCTACTATTTATGTAATTTAAAAGATGTATTTTAGTTCTAGCATCAAAATACACTATTCTTTCTTTACCGCCTTTACCAAGCACGATGCATTCTCTATTGTCGAAATCTATATCAGTGATATTGAGTTTCACAAGCTCCCCAACTCTCATGCCTGTTGAAGATAATATATCCACAAGAGCTAAGTCTCTTATGTTTTCGCATGAATCTCGCATAACTTCTAACACTTCATCATTATAAATCTCTTTGACTTGTGTATTAGTCTTAATCTTTTTGATTCTACGAACTGGGCTTTTAATAATATAATCCTCATCTTCAAGCCAAGAAAAAAATGTAGATAATATTCTTCTAATATTATCTACATTTAGCTTACTGCAATCATTAATCTTTTGATAGTCAGCTAAGTATTTTCTTAAATCATCTGTAGTTATATGTAGAACTTCCTTTTCTATTGTGTTTATCATTTTACAAATGGTTGCTTTATAATACTTTATAGTTTTATCGCTACATCCCTCAACTGCCTTTGCTGATAAAAAGAGAGCAGATAGTTCTACACTATTTTTTTCTAATGCATTTTGATCTACCGCTTCTCTGATTTCTACATCAAACAGAGAAAATTTCAAAACCTCTTGTAATTTCTTTAATTGATCATTATCCAAGTTTGTTTGCATATTTTGTATTATCTTAGCTATAATTCTAGTTTTCATGTTGCTACTCCTTAATTTTAATTAAATAGTACAACATCTCTCTGTTCAATTTATAAAACTATATTAGTTTTATATTCTAATTTCAATCAGTTTTATTTATTTCATAATAATCAAGAATATTATTTGGCTTAATTAGATTAAAATTAGGGAAGTCGACTCGCAATGTTGATTGTTTTACATTGGTTTCTATAGGAATAAAAAAGTCAATATTGTCATTTTTTTGTAAATGAAATTTGTTAATCAGATACAATATTCGATTTTTTAATTTGTTCACTTGATTATCAGCGTTATCATTCTTTTCAACAAAACTGAAATCATTATCAAAAATAATAAATCTCTCACCACTTCGAATCAGATTGCTGTGGATAGAGTCAACTTCCTTAAATCGTCTAAATGTAATTATTTGTAAATCTAGTATGTTATTTACACATTGATGTAGATCATTATAAAATTCAACTATATCTTGAAAGTCATCAATTCTCAAATAAAAATTGATTTTACTTTCTCGTGTCGCATGAGTTTGTCCAAAAAACTCTGCCTGTCCATCTCTTTGAATATTAAATGTACCATGCGCAATTGCATTTCTTATTTTATCATCAAAATTATATAACAATGATTTTTTTGAATTTTTTAGTATATACATTTTATTGTTTGAAGAAGAAAACTCTTGAGACAGGCGATCTTCTAAATTATTCATGTTTTCTTCTATGTTAGCATTATTTAAGTTCAAGATTGTATACATCAAAGCAAATGTATGGTAGTCTGCACAAGGAAAATATAGCCTAGAGCTTTTGTTAAAATAGGTATTATCGAACTTCACATTTCGTTGAATATATGCTTGATTTGATGTGCTGTTCCATAAAAAATTTAACAAACATATTGCATTTTGATTTATTATCGTTCTATCCGTATGTCTAAGTAATTCTAATTGATTATCGTTTAAACCAGGCATTGGTTACCCCCTTATCCAAGACACTCTTGATTAAAGTTCTTTTAGTATCTCTAGTTTTTCAAGATCTTGTTTAACTTCTAATTTTGATCTTTAGCACTGCAATCTTCTACTCATTTTGCAAATATAAATAAATCATATAGATTAGTATTGTTTTTAATGTAGTACATTTGCAAATTTCATAGTTTTCGCATTTAATATTAAAAACTTTAAGAGTTTTTACATTTTAATTATGAATTATCTAAGTATGTCCGCTTTTTCGTTGTGTAGCTTCACCTTTATTTCAATACTCGTAAATTGAATTAACTAGCACTAACTTCAATTCACAAATGTATTTCTTTATCGATATGCGATAATCTCCTATTATATTATTTTGCTTTCTTACAACTCAATTCTACTTAACTCTTCAAATACACAATCTATGATAGGTTTATTGTTACCATATTCAACCGTACATAACACAACATTAACATCGGACGTTTTCATTTTATTAGAAATTTCTCTCACTGTTACATTATCTTCTTTTGACACAACTACTAGTATTTTTTTTCTTTTTGAAAAATTAGACAAATATGCATTTATATGATTATCATCTTCATTTATATTATATCCCAATATTACAAGAATATCACTTTCTTCCAAATAGTCACTAAATATTTTAAACTCTTTAATTTGTTTATCATTTACTATGGGTTTTATAAGTGATTGCCCAAAAATAAAAGGGAAAAATAAACTCTTAGAATTATAGGAACTCTTTATTTTTGTGGCATCAGACACTTCTAATAATTCAGGAAATTCAAATAAGTTAAGTTTGCCATTTAAATATGCTGGGATATCATGAAGTGATTCAACAAATTTAAAATAATTTGTCGTCGCAACCCCTACTAACTCATATTTCTTTTTTTCTACATCAAATTTATTTTTTAATAAATTATAATATGAATTCTTTTGTTCAATTTTTGCATCATATAATTTATTTGTAAAATCAACAATATTCTCCATTACTTTAAAAAAATCTAACTTGTCATTTGATATGAACTCTGTAAAATTTTCAATTCCGATATAATCGACTATTTTCGAAATTATACAGAAATAGCATGACCAATAATAATTAAAAATCCAAGAAAATTTCACTCTACCATATTTATTGGGGTCATTAATGGAATGAAAATATCCATCAAGAAGTCCTGCGACCCCTGTGTTTAGATCATACCCAATTCCATTTTTTTCATCAGTGAAAATAGAACGAAGAAAGTCACTATTTATATCCGAATATTTTTTTATTTTTAACAAAATAATATTTTCGAACTCTTCGAAAATATCTTCAGGAAATTGATTTTTAATCCTTTCAAAATCTTTATTAGGTGCATGCATTAAATTAATTTCACGCATTTGTTCGTCATTTATGATACTTAATATAAGGTCCTGTTTATTAATGAAAAAAATGTTGTCTGCTTGTGCTTTTGAAAAAACAAAATTTCTAAATATATTTTTAATTGGTTTTATAGTGTGTGTTGTGTATTTAAATGTATTTTTAAAATAACTATGTTTAAAATATTCCTTTAAAACCGCAGTTAATGATTTATCTGTGTCTTCTGAATAAAACAATGATTGCTGCAAATATTCAAACCCAGTAGGTAATTCAAAATTACTTTTCCCTTCTGCGCCCGCACCAAACAAAAACGTTACTTTTTTAGTGCATTTCATAATTATTCCCCAAAATATTCTTGCATCAAAGATTTCTTTAATGTTTCTAGTTTTTCAAGACTCTGCTTGACTTCAAATTTTGATTTATCGACTTGTGCAACGAAGTCGGCGAATTGGTTTTGGTATAGAATTGGAGCAATAAGTATTGGCAATCTACTATATTTTTTAGCATTTATTCCTGGTTGCGCCGCTCCGCTTTGATGTAATTTAACCCACTCATTATAATCTTCAGATTTCGTATACCAAAACAAGTAAATTGGATTTATTTTTGCTATATCTAATTTATACCTTATTAAATATCCGGCAAAAATTTGATTTCCTGAAGAATAAGCATATGTTTTGCCAACGGTTGCACCCATCCTTGCAAACAAGAAATCACCATAACTTAACATATATTCTTGGTCATCAGCAATTTCGATAGATGATACAAAATCATTATTTAAAGTGCCATCATCATTAATATCCGTAATTCTCACATATCTCGGCCTTGATAAATCAAACTCAGTCGATGATGACGCTGCGCCATAATCACCACTATTATGCGAGACATTAATTAGTTCTTCATACGGATAACCTTTATTAACGAACATCTCGATAAATCGGGATTTTACTAATGAATCAAGCTTTTCCAATAGCTCCTTTTTTAGTTGCATCATTTTCGAAACAGAATCTAAGATGTTCACAATGGATTCTTGATCATTTTTATCGTGAGTATATATTTTATAATTCAACCATTGCTTTAGATCTATTGTTTTCCCTTGCCTACTTCCTCTTTTAGAATATCTAATAAACATGTCTTGATTTCGACATTCTAAATAATATCGCAAATAGTCATAATTGATATTTGTTATTTTATATGTATGGTATGCAGGAGAAACAGAATAAATAGAGTTATCAGAAATAATCCCTATGTCAATTTGCTTCGACCCCATGCCAACAGTAAGTGTACCTTGAAAAATCACCTTATTTTTAGAATAGTCATTTGCCAATTCTTTTGAATATATACTTTCTCTACTTCTAATCCCAAACCTTCCAACAGCTACTGGTTTATATTTATTATCAGTATTTCTTTCAGAATATTCGCTAATATAGTCTGATAGTATATGTTTGCATCTATTATGCATCTTTTAGCATCTCTCTCAAAGATTTCATTCCTTCATCAATTTCTTTTTGAAGTTCTTCTAACTCATCTAGTATTTGATTAGTTGGTGGATATTCTATTGGTACATATTCTACTTTTTTATATTTATTTATCGAAAGATCATAATCGTTTTCAACAATTTCACTTTTCGGCACCATAAATGACTTGTCTGTTCTTTCCCTATCTTTTTCTGCTTGCAAATTATTAAATCTTTCTAGAATATCTGGAATATCATTGTCACTAATTTCACTACGCTTATCATCTAATGAATAACCATCTGCTTTCATATCGTAGAACCAAACATTATCCGTTCCTGCACTGCCTGTCTTAGTAAAGATTAAGATTCCGGTAGAAACACCTGCATAAGGTTTAAAAACGCCTGATGGCATTGATATTACAGCTTCTAATCTATTATTTTCAATAATCTCTTCTCTTAAAGCTTTGTGTGCCTTTGAGGAACCAAATAAAACACCATCTGGCACTATACACGCACATCTTCCACCTATTTTTAGTGTTCTTAAAAATAGTGCAATAAACAGCAATTCTGTCTTTCTTGTTGGCGCAATCGCAGTTAAATCTTTAGATATTTTTTCTTTATCTAAACTTCCTGTAAATGGTGGATTTGCTAGAATCAATGAATATAATTCTTTATCAGTATTATCTTCTGATAAAGAATCTTGATATTTAATATTTGGAGCTTCAACACCGTGCAGCATCATATTCATGGCGCCAATTCGTAACATCGTTTGGTCAGTATCAAATCCTGAAAACATAGAGCTTATATAGTGCTTTCTATTTTCTTGGTCCATTAATTCACTTTTATATTTTTCGGATATATATTGAGCACTTGTAGTTATAAAACCAGCAGATCCCATTGCTGGGTCACAAATTGTGTCAGATAAATTTGGTTGCATTAAATCAACCATCATTTTAATGATATGTCTCGGTGTTCTAAATTGACCATTTGTTCCACTTTGCGCTATTTTCGCAAGTAAATACTCATAGATATCGCCCATAATATCTTTATTATCCATATCGAAGCTATCTAATGTATCAATAACTTTAACTAGAATGTGTGAAGATGGGATAATGAAGATTGAATCTTTCATATATTTCGCAAAAGCAGTATCTTTTCCTGCGTGCATTTCGTTCTTTATGAATGGGAAGACACTATCAGTCATGTTTTTAAACATTGCATCCGATTCAAAATGTTTAAACTTACTCCATCGACAATTTTGGTGTTCGCTATCAAAAACAGGATCAAGGACTTCAATACCAAAAGCAGCTGCATTTGCTTCTTTTTTAACTTCATTATCATCTAATATCTTTATAAACATTAAGTATGTTATTTGTTCAATAACTGTTAAGGGGTTTGTTATACCTGCAGTCCAGAATATATTCCATATCCCATCAATTTTATTCTTAAGTTCACCAGTAATCATAATAACTCCATTTCTATCATTTTTTATGAATTTAATATATTAATTATAACAAAATGACAGCAAATTCAAAAGAAGTATTTATTTTCATTGATAACTTTATTTGCGCAGTATTAAATATAGATTTCTCATACAAATAAATATCACAATATAAAAAAAGAGCCTCATAAGAGACTCTTTTTAACTGGCAACTTGCTATTCTCAC
>CAYJPF010000041.1:0-20997 GCA_964372025.1 uncultured Peptococcaceae bacterium
GGCTGGTAGTGCCGTATGAAGCCGGCAAACTGGGGTAAAAATGGGTTCGGATTATGGGCTCGTGCTTAAGTTGCCGCTATTTCGGAAGTGGTCATTTTTCTTCTTCCTTGTTTTTTAATAGCCTATTAATATAGCGCTATTATAAAGTGTATAGTATTTAAAGCTTGAATATCTAATTTAAGCATGTTACAATATAATAAGTAACTTATGCCATTTAATAAGAGGTTTTTAATGCTAAAGGCAAATTATCAAAATAGAATTATTATTATTATCTTTATCATATTATTTATTATATCTTCTTATGTTAGATCTCTTACCCATGGTTCTTGGCATGATAATATCTACCTGGATACTATGGGTTTTTATCTATCTTATTTGTTGCAAATTTCTATTCTTATTTATTGGCTGATTACCATTAATAATCGCATTATGAAAAGTAATGTTCGTTATTATTTATTTAGTATGGGCGGCTTAATGATCTTTTGGTTTTTGGTGCGCAATATTAAATGGTTAACCGGTGAATATGCCGAAACTGTATCCCGCTTTTTATGGTATTTATTTTATATTCCGATACTGCTTTTGCCCATCTTTTGCCTATTTACCGCCCTTTGTTTAAATAAAGACGAAAACTATTGGCCGCCGCCTAAAGCCTATTTTTTATTTTTGCCCAGCCTATTATTGATATTGATGGTTTTAACCAATGATTTGCATCAATTTGTATTTGCTTTTAATCCCAATTTTGCAAATTGGAATAGGGAATATAGCTACAATAGCGGCTATTTTTTAGCAATGGCTTGGTTAATGTTGCTGATTATTAGCACCCTTATTATTATCATTAAAAATTGGCGCCTGCCCAGCAGTAAGTATAAGATTATCTACCCGATTTCGGTATTGTTAATTGGTTTGATCTATGGTGTAATCTATGCCAATAGCAGCGTTATTGTTGATCGATTTATCGATATGACCACTTTGTTTATTTATGTAAATATGCTTTTTTGGGAAGCCATTATTCAAATTGGCTTGCTTAATTCCAATAAATATCATCGCCGCTTTTTTATGGCCTCTAATCTTAAAGCCCAAATTGTTAGCCGTAAGGGGCAAGTAATTTATAGCGGCCTGCCCAATATGGTCAACCCTTTTGATTATAGTGTATTACATAATTATACAAGCATTAAAACCGATGCCGATACTTTGCTTAATTTATCGCAAATAAAAGGCGGCTATATAAGCTGGCAGCAAGATATTAGCCAATTAAATAGCCTAAATTGCCGGCTTAATAATCTTAATAGCCAGCTTAATGCCAATATTAGCTTTTTAGAAGAAGAAAATAAACTTAAAAGCAAAAGCGAGCGCCTAAAGCAGCAAAATCATATTTATGATTTAATCGGCGAAGAGATTTTGCCTCATATGGAAAAAATTAGCCTGCGGGTTAAAATGGCCGAAGCGGCGCAAGCTAATACAGCCAAGCAATTGCTTAAAGAAATTAATGTAATATCTTGCTATATTAAGCGCAAAACCAATCTTTTGCTGGATATCGACCGCGCCAAAACCATTTTAAGCGAGGATATTATTCTTTGCTATCGCGAATCTTTTCGGGGGCTGGAGGCCTTGGGCATTAAATGTGCTATTAATTATCAGCCGCCGCAAAAATTTAATGCCTATCAGCATATGCTCTATTATGATATTTTTCAGGAATTTATCGAAAAAGCCGATTTTAAGCTTAGTTTGCTGATTATTAATTATGTAGAAAATTTGCAGTTTATGCGCTTTAGCATAATCGTGCCGGCAACAAGCGCCTTTGATCATAATTTTTTAGATGATTTTAAAAATGATTCTCTAAGCGATATAGCAGCTAAAATTAGCATAGCCAAAGATGAAGAGGCCATTTAT
Organism: uncultured Peptococcaceae bacterium; assembly: GCA_964372025.1. Taxonomy (GTDB): domain Bacteria; phylum Bacillota; class Dehalobacteriia; order UBA4068; family UBA4068; genus CAYJBP01. Next base: position 1,891 of record CAYJPF010000041.1, read on the forward strand.
ATTCGCATAGATAGCCCCAATTTAAGGGGGTGTTCTGATGCCTTATAGTATGATAGGCCCCCAGCTTGTAGCTGTAATTATGACTATTTTGATGATATCATCAACAGCATTAATGTTCAGCTTTTTAGCCAATGCCCTAATAAGTAAAAGAAACTGGCATCTTATCGTCAACCTTATCCTTTTTGTGCTAACTGCCGTCGATTTTACTTCGTTGATGGAATTAAATCATCGGCAATTTGCGGAGTTTACACTTGCCGATATCACTGTAATTATCAATACTATTCCCTTTTACTGGCATATAATTTTAGGGATTACCACTTTAGTCTTTAGCCTGTATCAGTTTAAAAGCATAAGCCATGCCAATCAAAACCGAATTACCTCTTTTTCGATTAAAGAGGGTCTCGAAAACTTGCCTTCGGGGCTGGCTTTTATTGCTCAAAATGGCCAATTATACTTGGCCAATCGTACCATGCATAATCTATGCCAAAACCTAACTGGTACAGATTTGCAAAAAGGCGACCTTTTTTTGGCAAAATTAATGCAGCATAAAGCCAATGCCAATTGCGTAATTAAAGGCGATAAGCCTGCCTTTAAGCTGGCAAATGGCCAAGTATGGCAATTTGAGATTAGCCCCATTATTATCGCGAGCCAAAAATTTAGCAAATTGCAAGCCGATGATATTAGCAAGCTTTATTATTTAAACGAGGATATTCATAATACCAATATTAAACTTGAGGAAAAGCAAAAAAAATTGGCCGCCCATATAGCCAATATCGAAAATTATATTTGCGAAGAGGAAAATTTAAAAGTAAAAATGCTAATCCATGATGATTTTGGCAATTTAATTACCGCTACTAATATTGCTTTTGAGCAAAATATCAGCGAGCAAAAAGCCGAGCAATTACTAGAGCTTTGGGGCAGCCAAAAGGCCAAAATGAGCCGCCTGCTTTTTGCCGATAATATCAATAATCATAGCCTGGATCAGGTGCTAAATTTGGCCAAGCAATTAAATTGCCAAATAGAAATTAAGGGCGATATTAAGGCCGATAATCAATATTATCAGCTGTTTATGCAGGCCATTAGCGAAATGCTTAAAAATAGCGTTTATCATGCTCGCCAATGCCGCCTACTGGTTAATATTAAGGCAAATGCCAACCAAGCAGCAATTAGCATCCAAAGCCTAAATAGCCAAAATTGCCCGCAAATTAACGAAAAAGGCGGCTTGGCCAATATTAGGCAGCAGGTGGATAAATATGCAGGCAAAATGAATATATTATGCGATCAATACATCACTTTAAATATTGAATTTGCAATAAATAATACGGGAGAGTAATATGTATAAGCTGTTAATTGTAGATGATCAAAAAAGTTCTCGTGATTTAATGGCCTATGCCGCCACCGAAACCGGCATGTATAAGGTAGTGGGTTTACTTGATAATACCGAAAAGGCCTTGCCTTTTTGCCGCCAAAATCAGCTGGATTTGATATTAATGGATATTCATACCGGCAGCGGTGAAAACGGCATTGATACCGCCCGGGAAATTAAGCAGCTTTTTCCGCAAATAAAGGTGATAATTGCAACTTTTATGGTGCAGGCCGAGTATATAGAGGCAGCCCAAAATGCTGGCTGCGAGGGCTTTTGGTATAAGGATCATAGCCATAAGCGGCTAATCGAGTTGATGGATGAAGTAATGGCCGGGCAAGTAGTTTACCCCGACACCACGCCAACCGTTATGGTGGGCATGGCCAAATCCAGCGAATTTACCAAACAGGAATTAAGGGTATTGCAGGCTAAAGTAAATGGCTATTCTAATGCCGAAACCTGCCAAATGCTGGGCATTACTTTAAGCACCTTAAACTATCATATTGGTAATTTAAAGGGCAAAACCGGCTATGATAATCTTTTGCAATTAACCGCCGATGTAGTAATGAAAAGGTTTATTATTGCCGACCGCAATGATGAAGATTTTTTTGATTAGAGGCTGTTAACAATATTTAAAAGAAAACCGCCCAAATAAATAAGCCCAAAAGCGCTAAGGCCGAAAGCAGCAAAGGGTTAAGTAAAAGCGAGATTAATAGAATAATAAAAACCGCCAAAAGCAAAAGGCTGCCATTATAATCGCTATTGCAGTTTTGATAGCCAATAAAATTGCGGCAATATTCTTTGCAGCGTCTAAAAAAACGTTCCATATCTACACCCCCATAATCTATACTATGTTCTTGGCTGCTATTGGTGCTTGGCTAATAGCTAAAAAAAATACTTGACTTTAACCACCATAATAAGAGATAATAAAAGTTAGCCCTTTGGCTAGCCAAAAAATAAGAAATTGGGTGAAAAGATGTCTGCGCTGATTAAAGCGGTTTTGGCCGATAGCCTGGCCGCAGAATTGGAAATAGAGGTTAATGATCGCTTGCTTAGCATCGACGGCCTGCCAATTACCGATATGATTGATTATAGCTTTGCTATTGCCGAAAGCGAGCTGCTGCTGGAAATAGAAAAACCCGATGGCATTATCTGGGAAATTGAGCTGGAAAAAGATCCCGATCAGGATTTGGGCCTAAGCTTCGAGGCCGAGGTTTTTGATGGCATTAAATCTTGCCATAATCATTGCCTATTTTGCTTTATCGACCAATTGCAGCCCCATCCTCGGCCAACTTTGCTAATTAAAGATGATGATTATCGCATGTCTTTTTTAGAGGGCAATTTTATTACTGGCACTAATTTAACAGAGCAGGATATCGCCCGCATTGGCGCTATGCATTTATCGCCAATCTATATTTCCGTTCATGCCACCGATGCCGATTTGCGCACCAAAATGCTGGGTCGCAAAAAACCGGCCCCGATTTTGCCGCTTTTAAAGCAGCTAATTGAGCTGGGCATTACCGTGCATAGCCAAATTGTGCTTTGCCCGGGCATTAATGATGGCGCTTATCTTAAGCAAACACTGGATGATTTAATTGCCCTGCATCCGGGCATTGCCAGCATTGCCATTGTGCCGGTGGGGATTACTTGTTATCAAACAAATCCTCAGCTGCGCCTATTTACTAAAGACGAAGCTAAGCAGCTGCTAACCATGATTAAAACCAAGCAGGATCAACTTAGCAACCAATTTGGCGAAAACTTTATTTTTGCCGCCGACGAGCTTTATATTAAGGCCGAGCTGCCCTTTCCTTCTGCTAGCCATTATCAGCAATTTGAGCAAATCGAAAACGGAGTAGGCATGGCCGCTTACTTTTTGGATTGCTGGCAAAAACATAAAAATCGGCTGCAAACCAAAACTATCGAGAAAACAGCCCTGCTAACAGGCCATAATGGCCAGGCGGTGCTCGATTTAATTGCCCCCGATATTAAGGCTGCCTTGGGTAGCAATTTGCAAATTGTCAGCCTGCAAAATATTTTTTATGGCGCTAATGTTACCGCCACCGGCCTTTTAACAGGCACTTGCTTAAGCGAAAACCTAAAAGCAAATGCAGGTAAATTTAGCCGCTATTTAATCCCCTCGTCGATGCTAAAGTTTAATAGCGATGCCTTTTTAGACGATTTAACCATCGCCGATTTAGCCAAGCAGCTAAATGGCCAAATAATCGTAATCGAGCCCAATGCCGAAGCCTTAATTGAGGCTTTGAATAAATTATAAAAGCCCTTGCGGCTAAAAGCTGCGCAGCTAAACAGTCATGCAGCTAAACAGCCATGCAGCTACTGAAAGGAAATTATTTATGAAAAAACCAACCATAGCTATTGTCGGCCGGGAGAATGTCGGCAAAAGTACACTTTTTAATCGAATTATCGGTGCTCGCCATGCTATTGTGGAGGATAAGCCGGGCATTACTCGCGATCGTCTTTATCGGGACGGCGAATGGCTGGATTATGATTTTACCCTAATCGATACCGGCGGCATTAAGTTTCAAAGCGAATCGGGCTTAATTAGCGGCATGGTGCGCGAGCAGGCTGCACTTGCTATCGAGGAGGCCGAAGTTATCATCTTTGTGGTGGATTATACCACCGGCATCACCCCCGATGACAAGGATGTGGCCGATTTGCTGCGCAAAAGCGGCAAGGAAATTGTGCTGGCCGTCAATAAAGTGGACGATTTTAATAATACCGATGGCATTTATGAATTTTACAATTTGGGCTTGGGCGACCCTATTGCGGTTTCGGCCACGCATGGTAAAAATGTTGGCGACCTGCTAGATGCCGTTATTCAGCATTTAAGTCAGGTTAATGCCGATGCTGCCGCCGGCGATAATCTGGCCATTGCCCTAATCGGCCGCCCCAATGTGGGCAAATCGTCTTTGGTTAATCGCTTGCTTGGCCAAAATCGGGTAATTGTATCGGATATCCCGGGCACCACCCGTGATGCCATCGATACCAGCTTTGTCAAAAATGGTAAAGAATATACCATTATCGATACAGCCGGCATGCGCCGTAAAGGCAGAATTAATGAGCCGGCCGAATATTATAGCTATTCGCGCTCTTTGCATGCCATCGACCGTGCCGATGTGGCGCTTTTGGTGCTGGATGCCTCCGAGGGCATTCAAGAGCAGGATAAGCGCATAGCAGGCTATGCCCACGAGGCCGGCAAAGGCCTGCTAATTGTGGTAAATAAATGGGATTTGCCCGAAAAAGACGATAAAACCATGAATAAATTCGAAAAAGAATTAAAGGCCGAGCTGGGCTTTGCCTCTTATGCCTTAAGCATCTTTGTTTCGGCCAAAACCGGCCAAAGAACCGATAAAATTTTGCCGCTGGTAGATTTTATTGCCGAGCAAAGCAGCCGTCGTATTCCAACTGCTCAAATTAATGAGCTATTGCGTGAGGCAATAGCCCTTAATCCGCCGCCTACCGATAAAGGCCGCCGCTTAAAGATTTTATATGGATCGCAGGTAGGGGTAAAGCCGCCTAAAATTGTTATCTTTATGAATGATCCGGAAATTATGCACTTTTCCTATGCTCGCTATCTGGAAAATAAGCTGCGCGAGGCCTTTGGTTTTGCCGGCACCCCCATCTCTTTATTATGGCGGAAAAGGGAAAAAGAAAGTCAGTAAAGAATATATATAGGTTAGCGATTATATAATAATTATATAATAATGGAGGGAATATGAATATTGCTATTTATATAGGCTTAGCTTTAGCTGCCTATTTGCTGGGCTCTTTGCCTACTGCCTTTATCTTTACTCAAAAACTAACCGGCCAGGATATCCGCAAGCATGGCTCGGGCAATGTGGGCAGCACCAATGCGGTGCGGGTTTTGGGTCGTAAAATGGGCGGCTTGGTGTTTTTAATCGATACGGCCAAGGGCTTTATTATCACCTTTATCGCCTATTTAACCATGGGCGAAACTTTGGCTGCCATTTGTGGTGCGCTAGCGGTTATCGGCCATATTTTTCCGATTTGGCTTAAGTTTAAAGGCGGCAAAGGGGTGGCTACAGCGCTGGGGGCAGGGCTTGCTTTATTCCCCATTTGGTCTTTAATTGCCTTGGGTGTTTGGGCTTTGGTGTTAATTTTAAGCGGCATTGTAGCCGTGGCCTCTTGTGCGGCCGCAGCAGCTTTAGCAGGCATGGTAATAGCAGGCCCACAACCGGTTGTGTATGGGCTGGTTTTTTTGATGATAGCCTTATTAGTAATTTTTAAACATAAAGCCAATTTTGCTGCTATGAAAAAATAAATAAACCTAATAAGCAAACCTAAATAATTTTTTTAAGGAGATAATCATGAGAATAAAAGTTTTAGGCGCCGGTTCTTGGGGCACAGCTTTATCTTTATTACTATACAATAATGGGCATCAGGTTAGTATGTGGTCTTGGGATAAGGTGCATGTAGAGCATTTGATGCGTGATAATGAAAATGCCGCCTTTTTGCCGGGCATCAAGCTACCTGATGATTTGGGCATTACCCCCCATATTTCCGGGGTGGCTGCTGCCGATATGGTAATTTTTGCAATTCCCTCGCATGCGGTGGAATCGGTGGCCGCGGAGGCCAAGCCTTATATTAAGCCTTCGGCAATTTTGGTTAATGTGGGCAAAGGTTTTGCGCCGGATGGCCGCCGTTTATCGGAATTAATTCAGGGGGTATTCCCTAATAATCCTTATATCACAATGGGCGGCCCCAGCCATGCCGAGGAGGTTGCGCGCAATAAGCCCACTACCGTAGTAATAAGCAGCCCCAATATGGAAACTTGCCGCGAAGTGCAAGATATTTTTATGAGCAATGATTTTAGGGTATATACCAATGCCGATATTATTGGGGTGGAAATTGGCAGCGCCGTTAAAAATATTATTGCCTTAGGAGCAGGCGTGGCCCATGGCATGGAATTGGGCGATAATGCCAAAGCGGCCTTAATTACCCGTGGTCTATCGGAAATTATCCGTTTAGGTGTAGCTTTAGGTGCAGATGCCATGACTTTTGCCGGCCTGGCCGGGGTGGGCGATTTAATAGTAACTTGCACCAGCGAGCATAGCCGCAACTTTAGAGCCGGGGTAGAAATTGGCAAAGGCCGCCCCTGGAATCAGGTAGTGGAGGAGATGAGCATGGTGGTAGAAGGCGTTTTTGCCGCCGAAAGCACTTATCGCCTTTCGCAAAAACTGAATATAGAAATGCCGATAACCGAGCAAATTTATTATATGTTATATCAAGGCCGTTCGCCACAAGATGCGATTTGGGCTTTGATGACTCGCTCTAAAACCGAGAGCGAAATTATTGTAAACAATTAGGGAGGTTTTTAATATGAAACAAATGACTGCTGATTTTATAAAGGCCAATTTAATGGGCCCCAATTCGGTAGCGATATTAGACGAGTTAGCGCCTAAATTGCCGCTTAAGCCGGGCATGAAGGTTTTGGATTTGGCCTGTGGGCGCGGTTTAACCTCGATATATTTGGCGCAAAAGTTTGGGGTAAATGTATTTGCCTTTGATTTATGGATTGATGCCAGCGATAATTGGCAGCGTTTTAAGCAGATGGAGGTAGATGATTTAATTATCCCCCTGCATGGCGATGCCTTGGATTTACCATTTGCCGAAAACTTTTTTGATGCAATTATCAGCATTGATTCATACCATTATTTTGGCAATAATGATACCTATTTTAGCCAAAAAATCAAGCCTTTATTAAAAGAAGATGGCTATTTAGCCCTAGCCTTTCCGGGGATGAAGTACGAGCTACATGATGATATCCCGGAGCAGATGAAGCCTTTTTGGCCGGAAGAAGCCTTGGCCATGTGGCATTCGATAGACTGGTGGCGCCCTAAATTTGAAAGCCAGCTAAAGGATTTTGAGATTGGCGAAATGGCCTGTTTTGATCAAGCCTGGGCCGATTGGCTAAACACCGATAACCCTTATGCCAAGGATGATAAACCAATGATGGCCATCGATAATGGCCGCTATATGAATATTATCGGCTTATCCGGCCGAGTTTAAATAAAGCGGCTATCGCAAAATTATTATTGATTAAAACTTTAAAAGGCAGCTAAAAGCCTTCAAGCGAGCCAAAAATCTGGCCGATATCCAAAAAATTAGGCTGCGGATAGCCATCTACATCGGGGGCGCCAAGGGCTATAGCAATATAATCCTGCCCTTGATAATCGGCATAAGCCGCCAAACAAAGGCCGGCAGCATTGGTAAAGCCGGTTTTGCCGCCTAAAAGCTGCGCCTGATTATATAAATCAGCACCCCTTAAGCTGGCCTCGGTGCTATAAAAAAAGTAGCTTTTAATAGTTAAACCCTTAGGGTTAATAGCAGTAGCCGAAGTTTGATAAACCTCGGTTGCCAGCAAATCCCGCAAATAGGGAATTTTAATGGCTTCGGCCATGATAATGGCTAAATCCAGGGGGCTGGCCAGCTGCTCCTCGGCCGGCAAACCGCTGGGATTAACAAAATAGCTATTTTCTAAGCCCAGCTGCGCAAGCTTGCCATTCATCAAATCGGCAAAGGCCGTTAGGCTGCCGCTAATATTATGCGCCAAGGCATTGGCGCTATCGCAGCCCGAGCGCAAAATCAGGGTGTATAATAAATCTTCATAGCTAACCTCTTCGCCAATACTAAAGCCCGACATCGAGGCGCCAACTTCCTCCATGCCGGCAAAATCGGCCTCGCTTAATACCACCTTGGCCTCTAAATCGTCAATATTTTCCCAGGCTACCAAGGCCGTTAAAACCTTAGTAACCGAGGCCGGCGGCAAAGGGGTATTAATTTGCTTGCCATAAAGCACGGTTAGGCTATCGGCAGCAATCAAAACTGCCCCCTTGGCCGTAATTTCGCCCACCGAAAATAAACGGCCGGGCAGGTTTTTACTTAGATAATCAGCCGCCTCGCTATTGCTATCGGCGGTGATGATATCAATATCATCTGCCGCATTAGGCTCGGGGCTGATTAGGGCATTATCGCCGATTAAGCCCAGCTTAAGATAGTGGGCTATCAGTAAATCTACCATCTTGCCATAGCTTGCGATGCCCTCGCTTTGATTATTGGCCTGCAAATAAATATCATTGCTGGCCGAAGATATGCGCGCAAAAAGGCCATTTTTATCGCGCCAAAAATCGCTGATAGCCTGATAATCGGCGCTTAATTGCGCCGGCAAGGCAGCCTGGATTGCCGCAAAGCTTTCGGCATCTAAAGCCCTGCTTAAAGCCGCATATACATATTGCCAAGCCGTATAAAGGGCGCTATACTTAAATTGAATATCATCACTGCCGCTAGCTGCCAAATAGGCAATAAAATTGGCCTCGTCCTCGGGCATATAGCCACCTAAATGGGCTAATTCATGGCAAAGGATAAAAGGCAAGCTAAGCGCAGGGGTATGCTGATTATAATTAGCCTCGATGGTAAAAGGCGCATAAATACCGCTGATTTTAAGCTGCGACATCCCCGCCGACCAGGCAATTGGCTTAGGATTAGGCATAAAAATAAAGCCCAAATCATATTCATTGCTAAGCTTAAGCATGGCTTGGCGCGCGTTTTGCTCGGCTTGCTCGCTATCAAGGCTAAAGCTGCCATCGCTATTGCGCTTTGGATTAAGCTCGGCCATCTGCTTAAGCAGCAAATCATGCACTTGCAATAATTGCTCGCTATTTGAGCCGCTAGGGGCTAAATCCAGCTTGCCGGCCAAAGGCTGGCGATAATAATTAATGCCGCTGCCTACCGTAAACATAAAAAAGATTAAAGCCGTCAATAATAGCATTATCCTGCCAAAAAGGCCAAAATATCTAGCATATTTGGCCTTATTTTTATAGGTAGCAATGCTAAAAAAAACTAGGCCGCCGATTGCAAAAATTATTAGGCCATATAGCAAAATTTCGTATAAAGAAAAAGACCAAAGGCCATTTAAGCGCCCCAAAGAGGCCACCAAATAGGGAAAAACCTCGCTGCCATAGGCCTCGGCAAAGCCGGGCACAAAGCGGGCTAAGGCATTTAAGGTGATGGCCAATAAAATTAGGATTATGGCGGCAAAAATTAGCAAAATTTTGGCTCCTTTGATTATTGATTAAAGTTAATTAATCAATACGCAAATTTAAAGATTTCATGATATTAATAATATGCAGATGCATAGCACTTTGAGCACCTTGAGGATAACCCCTTTTGATAAAATCCATGATATTGCGATGATCGATTAGGCTATCTTTAGCCAAATTATAGCTGCTTAATAAATCGGGATTGGCCTGATGCGCTTGCTCAAAAATAGGCATTAGATTAAGCAAAAGGCTATTATGGCTGGCCTCGGCTATGGCTTGATGAAACTTAAACTCGTATTGTAGCCAGCGGATATCCTCTAATTCGATAAAATGCTCGATAGCAACCCCGTATTCCCAAATTTTGGCAATATCACGATCGGTGGCACGCAAGGCGGCAAAATAGGCAGCCTGCGGCTCAAAAACCAAGCGCAGCTCATAGATTTCCTTTAAATCGGTGCTGATAATTTGCTCATTAAGCAGTGCTAAATCGGCTTCTATTTTGGGGGCATGGCTAACAAAGGTGCCACGCCCACGCTCGATTTGCAAAATGCCTTGGGCGCATAGGGTGCGCACCGCCTCCCTTAAGGTGCTGCGGCTAATGGCAAATTCGCGGCATAATTCCGCTTCGCTGGGCAGGCGCTCGCCCGGGCTATAGATATGATCGCTAATAATCATATTTTTAATTTTATCGGCAATTTGTACCGATAAGGGGGTATGGCTAACTTTCATTTTTTTCTCCTGGTGGTACTAGTGCCTTGCGTCATTATGATTTGAGGATATTGGCGAGCCAAAATTTTACCTGAGTGCCGCGGAGGAGGGCGGCATAGTGGTGCTATGTCAACTGACGACAAGGTGCTCAGGTGAAATTTTCGCCGTCAATATCTTTGAATTATAGTGACGCAAGGCACTAGAGCACCTGGGTAGAGGGCCGGCTAACTTGGTAAAGGGTTGCCAAAGTAGGATAAAACTAGGGCAAAAACGGGGCTATCTCCGTTTCATAATCAATACCTTCATATACTTCGGCCAGCTCTAGGCCTTTTTCGCCCAGCCTAAATACGCAGCGCTCGGTTATATATAAAACCTCTTGGCCGCTTTGACGAGCATTTTCGGCGCTAAAACTTATGGCCTGCACTTTGGGCACAATTTTATTAATTTTGCCTTCTTGCTTAATTTTTACCTGCTCGCCATCGGCCTCTATTTCCAGGCCTGCTGCCGTTAGCGAAAAACAAAAGATTACTTTTCCGGTTGATTGAGCAATATCCGCAAAACCGCCAATTCCGGACAGTTTTTTTACTGAGTAATGGCTATTAACATTGCCCATAATATCTACTTCCAAACAGCCTAAAAAGCAAATATCCAAGCCGCCGCCGCCATAAAAATCAAATTGCTGGGCAATGCTGTAAATGCTCCTAGGGCCTGCCGAAGCGCCAAATAATTCGCCCGATGAAGGCAAGCCGCCTAAAGATCCGGTTTCTACCGTTAGGCATACTTTATCTAATAAATCTAGCTTAGCGGCCTCTACCGCTACACCTTCGGGCATGCCAATACCAATATTAATAATATCGTTTTCTTTTAATTCTTTAACCGCTCTTTGGGCTATTACAGTGCGTACCAGCTCTTTTTGGCCGCCACGCACACTGCCATAAGTTAGCTCTTCCAGCTCTTGCAAAGAAGGCTTGCGCTCGCCGCTGATAATCGGAATATAACCGGGGCGCGAAGCAATTTGGGTTTGATTGGGGCAAATGGCAATAATATCTACAATCGAGGCCGGCACAATTACATTCCAAGGCCTAATCGAAGTATCTTGTACTTTTTCTACCTGCACTATTACCTTGCCACCATTATTATGCACAGCCTGCGCCAAAACTAAAGCATCGGCTACAGTGGGCTCGTCATCAAAGGCAATATTGCCCTGCTTATCGCAATAACTACCTTTGATAAATGCTACATCAATTTGTGGGCTTTTATATTTAAGATATCTTTGTCCGTCAATCTCGATATTTTCTACATAGGTATCCTTTGCTAACTGATTAAGACGATAACCATGATAGCATGGATCGGTAAATAAATTACGGCCAATCGGCGAAATATGAAAAGGCCGCTTAGCCGCCGCCGCCCTTAAGCCATGGCTAAGCACGCTTAAGGGGAAATTGTAGGCCTCGAGCTTATTGGCCAAAATTTGGCGGGCTGTATAAGGGGTAGAGGCAAAATGGCTGGCCACCACCTTGGTTACCGCGCCGCTGCTAATGGGCAGCTCGCAGGGCGAATTTTCGAACCAATCGCCAAAGCCGGCTTCGCACCAAAAGGTTAAATTGCCGGGGCTACCTGTATTTTGATAGCGCAAACCCAAGGCCTCGTTTAGCTCGCGCGGATTTACTAAGGTTAAAAAGGCATTGCTGGCTACGGTATCGCCATCTTTAATAATCTCCACCGCTTTGGCGGCTGTGGTAAAAATCGGCATAAAAATTCCTCCTAATTATAATGATCGGAGCTAAATTAATTGCAGAGTGGTATGATGTCTTAATTGTTTGTATGATGTCATTATAAAGCTTTTGTGGCTAATTGTCAAGCTGGGCATATAGAAAATCTTGATCTTGGCCAATTATTTTTACTTGCACAAGCTGCTTAAATAAATCTTGTTTGGTCGCCACCAAAATCGGCAAATAATTATTGCTTAAGCCCTGATAATAAGCCTGATTATTGATAGTTACAATTTGCTCGGCCAAAAAATCGAGCTGCTTATCATAAAATTTTTGGCGATAATTATGGCTCATTTGCTGCGCTAGCTGCTGCAAAGCCTTGGCACGCTTAGTTTTAACGGCTTTGCTGTTTTGATAGGGCAAATTATAAGCCACCGTGCCCTTTTTGGCCGAAAAAGGAAAAATATGCATCCCGGCAAAGTTGATTTTTTGACAAAAGGCCAGGCTTTGCTCAAAATCCTGCTCGGTTTCGCCGGGGTAACCAATGATGATATCGCAGCTTAAGGCGATATCCGGCCTGATTTGACGCAGTTTTTGACATAGCTTAGCATAATCATCGCTGCTATAATGCCTGTTCATGGCCGCTAGAACCTGATCGCAGCCGGATTGCAAGGGAATATGCAGATGATTGCAAATTTGGGGCTCGGTGGCCAGTAAATCAAAGATTTGCTGATTAAAATGCTGCGGTTCTAAAGAGCCTAAACGCAGCCTAAAATCGGGGCTTAGCTTAAGGATATCTTCGATTAAGGTAGCCAAATCAGTGCTAGGCTTTAAATCGCTGCCATAAACACCGATATGAATACCGCTTAAAACAATTTCGCGGTGGCCTTGCTCTAGCAGGCCTTTGGCTTGAGATATCGCCTCTTGGGCGGCTAATGAGCGCACCCTGCCCCGTGCATAGGGGATAATGCAATAATGGCAAAAGGCATTGCAGCCATCCTCGATTTTTAAAAAAGCTCGGGCTCGCTTTTGCATCGTATTAGCCAAATTTTTAAAAGCCTTGGCTTGCTTGATATCGCCCACTTTGATTAGTGGGGTAGGCCGGGTTGGGTCGGGTATTGCTTGGATTGGGCTAGCTGTAGCCGGATTTTGCGCTGCCTTTGCCGGGTTTTGCGCAGAAGCCGACGCAGGTGCAAACGCAGCCGGCGCTGCCGCCGCCGGGGTTTGCGCAGACGCTGCCGCTGCCGCCATTAATCCAGATTGCTCCGTTTGCGCCATTTGCCATTGTAATCGGTGCTGCCGATACTCCTTGATAATCGCTATCAGCTCCGCTCTTTCCTCCAGGCCGATAATAATATCGGCTAGGTTGGCTTTGGCCAAATCCTCGGCCTCTAGCTGGGCATAGCAGCCGCTAATAATAATTATCGCCCTAGGCTGGCTTTGGCGCAGCGAGCGCAAAAAAGAGCGTGCCTTACGGGTGGCGGTTTGGGTAACGGCGCAAGTATTAATCAAATAAACCGCCACTTGCTGCTCGGGGCTAAGCTGCTGCCAACCATCTTCTAGCAGCAAATTAGCCATCGCCGCCGCCTCTTCCTGATTAACCTTGCAGCCAAAACTATGAACAGCAAAGCTGCTTGTATCCAAGCTGCCATCATTTAAACCAGCTGCGCCCAAACTTCCGACATCTAAACCGGCAACATCCAAGCTACCGGCCTCTGAACCGGCAACATCCAAGCTACCGCCATCCAAACCGGCAATATCTAAGCCCTCAATGTCCAAATCGGCCGCATCCTGCGCATCAGCCGCTAATCTTAAAGCAAAAGCCAGCCAATCATCCTGCTCCAGGCGCTTGATAATCTCCAGACCATTAGCCTGGCAAACCGCCAGCATTTGCTGCTCTTTAGCCTTGATTATCCCCGAAACCAACCATAAACCATGCGGCCGCAAATAATTGCCGATTTGCGGCGCAATAGCCATCAGCACATCGGCCACAATATTGCTGATTATTAAATCAGCCTTAAAATCGCTAACTTGCTTTTGTAAAGCGCTATCGCTAATAATATTGCCTTCTATAAAAGGCAAATCCTGCTCGGCTATATCATTTAGCTGCCGATGCTCGGCAATAGAGGGGGCGCATAAGCCATCATAATCAATAGCCAAAGCTTGGGCTGCGCCCAGCTTAAGGGCGGCAATTGCCAAAATGCCGCTGCCGCAACCAATATCAACCAGCCTTTGCCCCATCTGCAAATATTGCTCCAGCAAATTAGCGGCCAAGGCGGTGGTAGCATGATCGCCGGTGCCAAAGGCCATGCCCGGCGCAATTTTTACCACGGCACGTGGCTGATCAAGCGGCGGATTTAGCCAAAAGGGGCTAATCAAAAGCCGCTCGCCTATCGGCAATAAGGGAAAATGCTCGCGCCAAGTATTAAGCCAATCCTGATTGGGCTTAAGCGCAGTTTCTATCTTAATAGGCTGCTTAGGGCAGTATTGCTCGATTTGCTCCTTTAAAGCAACCAAATCAAAATCCGGCTCTAAATTAGCCTTTAGCACAATTTGGCCTAATTCAAGCTTGGCCAAATCAAAAACCGAAGCATCCCAAGTGCCCTGCTCTAAATGATGGGCTATAATCGAGGGGTCTTCAATCTCCAAGCCCTCGGCGCCTAGGCCAAAAAGAATAAAACTTAGCAATTCTTCGGCGGCAGCCGGGGCGCTTATTTTTAATTGTAAATAATGATTATTCATTTTGTTCATTTTGCGGCTGCTTAGCCTCCTGTTCGGCGCTTTTTAAGCCAAAACGGCAGCTATCCAAAACGCAACCATTTTCGTCGGCAAATAGGCAGGAATCCATCTTTAGCGGGCAATATTGCCAGCCATCATCATCCTTAACAAAAGCTCTGCTCATATGCATCCTCCTCTTTCTATTAAAGTATATAATTAGATACAGTTGTTAAATTTCCTGCTCTAGTATGGTTTTTGCTAAAATATTTGCTTTAAAAAATTTGCAATTTTAGCGCATAAGTGTTATAATAATAATAATCAGTATTAGCCAAAAAATAAGAGGTGCAAAATGATTAAATTTAAAAGATTATTGATGCTTCTGATCTTGATCATGGCCTTTAGCATCCCTCAAACCGCCTTGGCCAAGGATTTTGTGGATGCAAGCCCTGCCGATTGGTTCTATAATGATTTGCAAACCATGGTAAATCGGGGGGTGGTAGCCGGCTATCAGGATGGCAGCTTTAAACCGCAAAACTCGATTACCGTTGGCGAATTTCTTAAAATGCTGGCTATTAATAGCGGTGCTCCTAATATGGCAGCCGCCCCCGGCGAGCATTGGGCGCAGCCTTATCATGATTATGCTGTAACAACAGGCTGGCTTTTTGGGGAGATTGCCGACTTAAATGCCAAAGCCGATCGCTTTTTGGTGGCCGAACTGGTTTTGCTTGCCTTAAACCTGGATATCGACACAAATACTGTTTCGCCATTTAGCGATATTGATAGCCCCCTTTTAAACACCCTTTATCAAAAAGGCATTATCAATGGCAGCGATAGCGAGCAAGGCCTGGTATATAGGCCCATGCAAGCCATCTCGCGGGCCGAGATTTGCGCTATTTTAAACCGCAGCTATCAATGGCAATTAGCCAATAATCCGCAACAAGTTGAGCCTACCCCTGCACCCGAGCCACCCCCCACACCTGCGCCGGCAGATGATGGCGATTTTAGTTATCCGCTGATTACGGCGGCCATGCCCGAGCAACCGCAGCTTAGCTATGATTATTTTAAGCAGGTTATGTTGCATATGATGGTCAATAATATTGATTATATCGAGCTTACTTTTGCAGGATATAGCTATCAGCAATTAGAGGATGCCGGCATTTATGATGATTTGGTTTTTGCGGCACATTCGCAAATTTTTGATCAATATCACGAGCTAGCCGCCTTTTATCAAAGTATCGAGGTTGGGCTAACCCCTAATAGAGGCAGCACAATTGTAAGTATTGATATTAGCCATCCTGTATATACTAATCAGCAAGTTATCGAGCGCAAAAATATGATGATTGCCGAGCTGGAAGATTGGGTAAACCAGCTTTTTGATCAGGGTATTATCTATGAAGGCATGAGCGATTATGATATGGCTTATACTTTTTATCAATTAATTATCACCGAATTTGCCTATGATACCAATTATTTGCCGGCCTCTTTTGACGGTTATGGCATGCTGGAAAACGGCATTGGCGTATGCCAGGCTTATGTATCGCTATTTAATGCTATGTGTAAAATTGTAGGCATCGAGGTACAAGGCGCCGGCGGCCTGGCCGATGGCGAGGCACATATTTGGAGCTATGTTAATTTAGATGGCGAATGGACTTATGTAGACCCAACCTGGGGCGATCCGGTTCCCGATATGGTTGATTATTTTGATCCCTATTATTTTGATATTAGTAAGCAAGAATTATCCGGCAGCCATATCTTTACCGCTTATTATTAAACAAAAATATCATAAAAATCTGATATTTTTGCAAATATATATTGACAGTTAAGCTTAGATATAATATGATTAAGTGTAGTCTTGATCTCAAAATCAAATGAACAAAACTAGGAGGAAATCTATAGTGTTTATGCAAAATATTCGTTATCAAACGAAAAAACATCGTAATCTGTTAATTGTGGTTGTTGTATTATTGATTGCCGGTTTAGTTGGCTCTTTTGGTGCCGGCGGTGGCAGCCAAACTGCTCAGGATTTAACTACCGACGAGCTAATCCCCTTACAAGAAGAATATGTTGACGATTTGGCAGCCAATGCCAATGATATGGAAACTTATAATGCTTTAGGTGGCGCTATTATGTATTTGGCCAGCCTATATCAAACCAAATACAATGAAGATACCAGCGACGAAACTTATAGCACCATGTATACCGAGGCCTTGGCTGAGGCCGAAGCTGCATATCGCGAGGCTTTAGCTTTAGCCCCTGCCGATATCGAGGCTGCTAGTCGTTTGGCTCTTTATGATGGCATTAGCCAAGCGATGAATTCGCAAGGTAAAACCGAAGAAGCAATAGCCGAAATTGATGGCTTATATGCAGAATATCAAGAGGATATTGATGCTATAACCTCGCTTGCTTATTTACAATACAATTTAGGTGCTTATGAGCAGGCCGGCACTTATTATCAGCATGCATTAACGATTATCCCCGAGGATAAAGATGATGCCTATATTGCCAGCCTTCATTCTTCTTTAGCTTCGGCACAAACTGCTGCTTTAGATTATGATGCTGCCTTAGCCAGCATGGATGAGGCTATTGCCTTAGATGCCGAGAATTTGGATTATACAATCAGCAAGGCCTATATTTTTACCATGTTAGATCGCAATGACGAAGCCAAGGCTGTTTATGATGAAGCTTTAGCTAAAAACCCCGAGGCTTTTGAATTGCAGCAAGCTTATGCTAATTTCCTATTTAACTACGAAGATGCCGATGCTGCAATTGCCTCGATGACTGCCTATCGGGATAGTTTAGCGGCTGATGATCCCAATTTTGCCTTAGCCGAGCAAGAGTTAGGCTATTTGGAAATGTTAAAGGGTATTTACGAGAGCATCCCCGAGGACACCACCGAAGATAGCGAAGCTGATGCCGAAACCACCGATGATGCAACCGAAGAAGAAGTAACCGAAGAAGACGCCGCTACCGAATAGACTATAAAATTCTTGTTGCTCAAAGAATTTTAAACGGAGGGCTAACAATGAATATCGATAAGGAATTATTAAGCAAATGGCGCCGTTATTTGCATATGCACCCGGAGATTGCCGGCCACGAGAAGGAAACAGGCATTTTTGTGGCCAAGCATTTGCAGGAAATGGGATTACAGGTAACCGATAATATAGCAGGCTATGGGGTGCTGGGTGTTTTACCCGGCGATCCGGCCTATAAATGCGTAGCTTTGCGGGCAGATATGGATGCTTTGCCAATTACCGAAAAAAGCACGGTAAATTATCGCTCGCAGCGCAAAGGTTGGATGCATGCTTGCGGCCATGATGCTCATACAGCGATGGTATTGGGCGCGGCAAAGATGCTAAGCGAGAATCCGCCTAAGGGCACGGTAAAGTTTATATTTCAGCCGCGCGAGGAGAAGAAGCCGGGTGGTGCTAGGGATATGGTGGCGGCCGGGGTATTAAAGAACCCCGAGGTAGACATGGTATTTGGCACGCATGTAGACCATCAATTTCCGGTGGGAACGGTGGCTGTATTTGATGGTGCGGTGATGGCGGTATCTGATGATTTTAGGCTGGTAATTACCGGCCGAGGCGGCCATGGAGCGCGTCCGCATGAAACTATTGATACTATTGCTGTAACGGCGCAGGTAATTGTGGCCTTACAGAATATTCACAGCCGCAGGATAGATCCTACCGAGCCGGTGGTACTAACGATTGGTACAATTAGTGGTGGAACGGCATCTAATATTATTCCCGATCGGGTGGAGATGAGCGGAACTATTCGTTGTTTAAACACCGCGATAAGGGACAAGTTATTGGAGTATATGCATGATACATTACATGGTATAACCTTGGCTTGGGGAGCATCTTATGAATTAAACTATTCTTATGGATATCCACCGGTAATTAATAATCATGATTTAAACCAGCTGGTATTGGCTTCGGCCAGGCAGGTGGGAGCAATAGCAGAGGAGATGGAGCGCCCCTTATTGGCGGGCGAGGATTTTTCTTATTATGGAGCAGAGAAGCCGGCGGCCTTCTTTTTTACGGGGGCAGGCAGCGAGCGCTGCTGTTATCCCTGGCATCATCCATGCTTTGATATTGAGGAGGATGCATTGCCGGTGGGATCTAAAGTGATGGCCATAAGTGCTGCTACTTTAGCAAACAAGAAGAAGGAAGAGCCAAATTTTTAGAAATCAGAAAAAGGGGTTGTCGCAGTAATTGCCCCTTTGTAAAAAGTATTGGTTAATTTTTTAGCCACGGTTGTCGTTTTTGTTATCATAAAAAATAACCCTTCTATTTCATCTAAGTTATAAAACTTAGCGAAACAGAAGGGTTTTTTGCATGGTGGCTAAGGGTATTGAGCTATCGGTTCATATGGGCCGCCTTATTGATGAAGCGGCGAATCTTGGGTAGATACCAAATTTAGAGAAACTTTATTCGTTTGCTCGTTTATTAGTTCATCCATATATATTAGGTTGCTTTTAGTGAAGCTCTGTCCAAGTTTCTTCGTCCTCGGTTATTGCGTGCTC
>CAYJPF010000042.1:0-20905 GCA_964372025.1 uncultured Peptococcaceae bacterium
GAGGAAAGCATCATATCGAACAAAAAGCCTTTGGTACTTTTTTTATTACCAAAGGCTTTTTTTATTCTACATCACAAAAGTACTTTGCCTGCTCCTCTACGCTCAGTTTTTTACTGTAGCAAGGAATTCCGAATAATTTAATAACTCGTTTCCTATCATCCGTTATACGAACTCGATAGAAAGGGGTAATAGCCTTTAATCTAAGGCTATTTTTAATCACCACACAAAAAGTTTGTTTACCGATTTGTTTTTTAAAGCTAACAGTGTTCATATAGCCATTTTGAGCGTTTTTGTATTTATCTTGCAGATAGGCAAACTGCTCATGATAGCGAGGGGCAACCGTTCCAAAGGAAAAGTGCTGACAATGAAGCTGTACAACTTTGGTATCAATATCATGATTTTCTTTGGCGTTAATGCAAAAATCTTCCACATAAAGATCAAAAGAAAGGTTCTCGTCAAAACGCAAATCATATTTTTTTATAAGATCGGAATGAACAATGAGGCACTGGCAATCCAAGGTGCTCACTTGCTTCACCCCTTCGGCATCGCAACCGTTATAGGTTGCATTACTGCCGTCTTTATCAGAGTTTATAATTTTGCCCCAAAGCGTCGTCACTCCAAAGCCTAAGCACGAAGAATAAGCCATGCCGATCGGACCATACAGAAAATTCTTATCCAAAGCTTCTATTTTAGCCTGCCAATCTTCCTTGATTTCCCAGTCTTCGTGACAAAAAACAAGCCAATCCGGTTTATTGTAGTCATAACCATCCAGAAATTCATTATATCTTATGGAAACAAATTTGTTCTCTTGGCTATTGTCAAAGGGAAAACATTCAACCCCACGGTTATAAATATTTTCTTTTACAAGACGTTGATACATTAAAGCATCTTGCACAACAGATATTAGTTTCATAGGCTCACCAGCATTTAGAATAGCACAAACAAGGGCAATGGTTTGAGGTTGTTTTAGTTTCTGTTTTAAAGCAAAGTCGATATTTCCTAAAATCTGTTCATCGCTTCAAACTCGAATAAGACAAAAGACGACCGAGACTATTTGTGATGCGATGGTACCAAATAGCATACTTTGAATGCATACAATCGCACAAAGTATACCCATCTGCATAGATAATCGCTCCCAGTAAGCGCTCAACGGCATGAGCTAGCTCTCCCATTCTTGCATTTCCACCCTCTTCAAAATCTTCAAGAGTCAAAGAAAATCGTTGTAAAAGTTTAAACGGTGAGGCCTTGGCAATAAACATTGTCCCGGCAACAAACGAAAACTCTGATATTCTTATATCGTGCGCGTTTAAAAGCTCCTGCACTTTTCTTTTGGCTTTTTTGTCATATTTATCATTTTTGATGATAATTCGAAAATCAGAAAGCATCCCACACTCTCTACTCTTTTCTAATCTTTCGATATGTTTTTTTAAGGTCGAAGGGGAAGATATAACGGAGAATAAATAATTACGCCAAAGTTCTCCACTGACGCTAAATTTGTTAATTTTTGCATTTACGTCATGTAAATCTCTTTTGGTGTGAAGTTTAATAATATAGCTATAATCGTCAAGATTGACTTGATTAATCACATGAATAAAAGGCCCTACATCATAACCATAATTTGCTAAAACTTCTATTTTCGATTGAGGATAGTTTAAACGTATATCGTCAATAAGATTTTGATTATCACTATGCCCTTCACACAAAGTAAAAAAAAGCTCACAAGGATAATTCTCAAGTGAGGATAATTTCTCCTTAAGTTCTTCCCACATATGCACATAGTATATATGGATATGCACCAGTATAGGATTCATTTCCCCCCCATAAGTCAAATACCTAAGAGAATGTGTTACATTTCAACCATATTAAACTAAACATTCATAATTGTGAGCTAGATACAGTTCTTTTTTCTATTATTCACTCAGCCATTTATCTAGCTTCTAACAAATTTATAACATTTTAGCTAGCTATTTAAGCAATCTCCCGAAAAACTCTCATGTAAAAAAGTATTTTTAGTCATTTTAAAATGTTATAATAACGTGTTTTCAAGTAGCATCTTTTTCTTGTATATTCTGATACCCAACAATTTAATTTGTATCGTTTTATACAGGCAACTGTGTTCTGTGATAATTTCAAAAAAGTGTTTTTTACCTTTTGTAGATCTTTCAAGGACTATTTTTGCAGTAAAATCTCTTACATCGCTTTTCCACTTGCTTTTATCAGCACGAGCAACAAGTCTTTTTTCATACAGAATAGTCCTATCGGTCATTTTTTCCATGTGAACTCGATTGTTCGCAGTATTTGTATTATGCCACCTATAACTACATAACACTTCATCAAAATATTTAAACTTTGCATATTTAGAGAGTTGTAACAAAAGCCAATAATCCTCAAGTGGTGCTTCTTTTGTATACTGTCCAATTTCTTTATATATTGAAGAGCGAAGCATGAACCCATTTGGAATGTAGTTTCCGGTATAAAGTGAGGCGTATGAACCAAAGTCATCGCTGTAAAAATTTACATTCCGTTTTTTGCTTTGTAAAAAATAGCCAAAGGTTTTATACTTAGCTTGGTTAATATCATACACAAGACTTTGCTTTTCATCCCAATATACTTGTTTACTTTCAAAATCTATAAATTCATTATCGCCGACACAAAGCACATAATCGGGATTGTTTTCGAGAAAATCCACTTCTTTTGCTATAGCATGTCTTTTTGTCAAATCATCAGAAGCAGTCAAGTAAATATATTCGCCACGTGCAAGGCTAACAAGTTCGTTGAGAGTTTCACAAGTCCCCACATTTTTTCTACTTCTAAAAATTACCCCAACAAATCTTTCTCTACAGACAGACTCAAGTGATTGAATTTTTTCCCATGTCGAGTCACTTGAACCATCATCAACTATAATAAGTTCAATATTTTTATAGGACTGATTAATAATGGACTCTATGGTTTCCTGAACATACTTTTCATGATTATATGCAGGAATAAGGACAGAAACAAGAGGAGAGTTAAGCATTATATTTGCTCCTACGAAAAGCCCTTCTCTTTTCAGGGTGAGATAGGTTGTCGTCAAAATAGAGCCAGTCAAAAGGCAAGGAGGCAAACCTAAGGTTTCTATACTTTAGGTTATGCGCAACGGCACAATTACCTCCAAGGGAAAAAATCAAATCATATGTCATGTTATTTCCAAACATTAACTTTTTCAACCACCTCTTTAATTTCCTCATCCGACATCACAGGGCTAATCGGAAGGCTCAAGACTTCCTCATGGATTTGCTCGGTAATAGGGAAAGAAAGGCTGTTCCATTCAGCATATGCGCCTTGTTTATGGGGCGCAGTGGGATAATGAATAAGGGTTTGGATGCCATTGTCTTCAAGATATTTCTGGAAAGCTTGACGACTTTTTACACGAACAACAAACACATGCCACACATGCGCTTCTTCGCTACAGACTTTTGGAAGCGTCACAAGAGGATTGGAAATATGCTCACGATAGTATTTTGCTATTTCTTGTCTACGCGCATTATCTTTATCAAGGCCTTTAAGCTTAACATCAAGTATGGCGGCTTGAACTTCATCAAGGCGAGAGTTGATTCCCTTATAGAGATGTTCATACTTTTTATGAGAACCGTAGTTTGCAAGCGCTTTGAGCTTTAAATAAAGCTCATCGTCATTGGTGGTAACAGCGCCGCCATCACCGAGACAACCAAGGTTTTTGCCGGGGTAAAAGGAAAACGCAGAAACATCGCCAAGGTTTCCGACGCGTCTATTTTGATAGTATGCACCATGTGCTTGTGCAGAATCTTCAATGATTTTTAGATTATACTTTTGGGCAAGTTTCCATATTTTATCCATTTCAACCGCTTGGCCATAAAGGTGCACAACAATAATTGCTTTTGTTTTTGGCGTTATCTTCTCTTCAATGAGATCAGGGTTTATATTGTAGGTGCTAATATCCGGCTCAACCAAAACCGGAGTACACCCATTTTCTGATATAGCCAAAATAGACGCAATATAAGTGTTTGCAGGAACGATTATTTCATCACCCACTCCAAAACCATAGGCTTTTATAATAAGATTTAGAGCATCTAAACCGTTGGCAACCCCAAGGGTATACTTTGTACCACAGTATTTAGCAAAGTTTTTACAAAACTCTTCGTTTTGCTTTCCGTTAAGATACCAACCGGAATCAAGGACTTCTTTGATACGTACATCTATTTCAGTTCTGTACTGTTCGTTTATTTTGTGTAGGTCGAGGAATGTTACCATTTTATATCATACCTTTTTTAGTGAGCTAGTAATGTATTATACAGAAAAAAATTTTTTTTTCAACAGGAAAATATACATTAGAATATAAAACTTACTTTTTTATATTCGTTGACTTTACTATATATATAGGGCGTTTTTTTACTTCTTTATAGATTTTTGAAACATACTCACTCAATACTCCAGTACAAAATAATTGTATACCACCTAAAAAAGTAATGATGCATATTAGAGTTGGATAGCCTGCTACAGGGTCACCCCAGATAATAGTTCTTATAAGGGTATACGCTATAAATAAGAAAGAAAATAAGCATACTATAAGCCCTAAACTAGCTGCAATATGCAAAGGGGCAGTGGTGAATGCCAAAATGCCTTCATGGGAATATTTAAATAATGACCAAAAAGACCACGAAGTTTCTCCTGCCACTCGTTCAACATTTTTATACTCTAGCCATTTTGTGTTGTAGCCAACAAATGGAAAAAGCCCCTTAGAAAAACGATTGTATTCTCTTAATTCTAAAACTGAGTTTACCATTTGCCTTGTCATTAGCCTAAAATCTGTTGCTCCATTCATAATTTTTGTTGAGGAAAATTTATTTATAAGATTATAAAACTGATTAGCAAAAAATGAACGAATCGTAGGCTCTCCATCACGAGAAAACCTACGTGCTGCCACACAATCGCAATCATCCTCTTGAATTTGAGCATACATTTCTTTTATCATCTCTAAAGGATGCTGTAGGTCTGCATCTACAAGAGAAACATAATCGCCTATAGCATATTCAAGCCCCGCTAACATCGCAGCCTCTTTTCCAAAGTTTCTTGAAAAGGATATGTATTTTATTCTGTCATCAACTGTAGCCTGTTTATTAATTACATCCAAAGTTTTATCCTTTGAGCCATCGTTAATGTAGATAACTTCAAAGGTTACATCTTTTTTCATTGTGTTAGCAAGTTTTAGAAAAGCCTCATAGAAAAAAGGAAGGGATTCCTCTTCATTATAACAAGGGACTACGATTGATATTTTATGCATGGGAACTATCCTCTTCTAAATGCAAAATATTTAAATAAAAAATAGGTTGATATAGTTGTGAAGCAAACAGCGATTATTTGCGCAACTAGAGGTAATAGGTTGAAGTATGTAACACACAGCTCTAAAAGTAAAGCGTTAATGACATATGCTATACTCCATGACAAAAGGCAACGTATATATTCAGCAATCCAGCTCCCTTTTGTTTGGAAGACGATAGTTTTCTGCATTGTAAAAGAGATAAAGGATGAACAAAACCATGACAGCGCAAGTGAAAGTTGATAGTTTTCATCACCTAAAAAGTACAAAAAAAGAACAAACATTATATAGCTAATGCCTGTATTTGCTCCACCTACAAAAAGAAAACGAACTTTAAGAGGAAGTCGACAAATAAAAGAAATCATTTCATGTTTTCCTTGAATTAGTTATAATAGTCTAGATTTTATTTCACTGACTCATACAGGTTGACAAAACCTATAGATCGAAATTTCTTGTTTGGTTTAGCATATATTTTCCTAATGAATCTTTTTAGCATTATATTTTATAATATTAAAAAATAGTAACTAATTTGAAATTTTTACAAACAAGATATCGTCAACCATTTTTACAGAATTTTTATGAGGAAATTCTAACATTTCTTCTACTTCTTCTTTACTTTTAACTTGTTCTAGATATGAACTATCAAGTAGAGGTATATCAAGATTCAGAATATGATTTAGAAATCCTTGATAATTGTAGGTAACCGTTCCATGCATAAAATGCTGTTTGATTGGATCATAGCGGTCTATTAATAATCTACTATTGAAATATTTATTAAACATAGTTTGCCCTATAAAAAGCACTTTTGTTTTTCCGTGTTCATATCCTTCCGTTTGTTCCATTCTATCAACGACTCTGGTCATCAAACTAAGCGAGCTTGTAAAATGCAAGTCCTTATAGACGTATACTTGGTTTGCAAAAATAATATTACTATGGATTGGAAAAATAATTGCCAGTACAAAAAGTATATTTACACATGTAAGGAGTTTTGGAGCAAGCTTCATTTGTGAAAAGATTGGTACAACAGTAACTTTAAAGTATTCCATGCTAAAAATAGCTAATACATAAAAACAATAAATTGAAGTTAAAGTTAAGTCGTGCAAGTTTTGCTTGGAGGCAAAAGAAATAAAATTCATAGCAAATGGCATTACAAAAAGAATCATACCAATGAGAAGAATATTTGGAGTTGTAACTTTCTGATAGAGGCATGAGAGAGACAAATACATTAATGTGAGAGTAGCTATAAAGTAATTTGTATAACTTAGAAAATTAGTTTCTAGAGTTTCAGTTGTAGCTAAAATATATGGTCTTACAAATAAATATTTTAATGGGTGGAGATAACAAGCCTTTAAAAGTGAAACAATATCAATACCACTATAGGAACCGATACTGTTGTAGTTTTGGTAAGATGAGAGTTCTTGTGTGTTAAAGTATTTAATTATAATATAATAAATACAAATAGAGCTAGCTAGAAGCAATAAAGACATTATTCCATTTTTTATAATATCTTTAAAGCTATGCTTATCAAGAATATTTTTGATAAGCAAAATAAGTAGAAGTGTTGTAGCAACCTGAATATATGACTGATATATTCCCAAAGAGCAGACAAGAAATGGTGTTGCAAATATAAAATTTGTTCGTCTGAAAATATATACAGATACAATTGATAAGAACATAGCTAGCATGTAGAGGTCAGAAAAAAATACATAGGTAGCGTTTGAAAAGGTTAGTATGGGTGAAGTTGCAAAAATACCACAGATGGCAAAAATTGAAAAGTTATTTTTTAAATCTAGAATTTTCACTATAAAATATGATGATAAAGTTATAAAGATTAAAGAGAATATTCCATGTATAAAAGGAAGTGTTGCTCCCCCGATAATATATGTCCAGTATTTTATAAAAAATCTTCCGTGTGAGTCAAGAAAGGCGTGTGAGTTATTGTGTTGAACGAAAAGAGAGTCATGATTTAGAAATAAGTTCAGATAAGCGTGCGCATGAGCTATGAAACCTACAATAAAAGTTGTGGCAAGTATAAATAGTAGTGTTTTTTTATCTTCTTTAAATATTGTAAACATGTATATTCCTTATAGGCTGTAAGCCTCGTTCATAAAAAGTGGTAACATATGTAGAGTTATCTCTTTTCATTCTATTGCTATGAAATAACACCTTTTCTTTTTAACCTTTTGTCAAGTTTTTCCCACAACTTTAGATAAAGTTTATTTTTAACACTTAGTTTTTTTTCTTTTAAATATGTAGCACAATCTATTTGTTCTTTGTTTGTACCTAAAAAGAGAGGTTCTAGCTCTGTAAGAGTTCCTGTTTGTTTAGAAAAAAGATTAATTCCTAATATCTGCTGTATTTCAATAAATCGCTTTTCCCAAGTATGTTCTTTTTCAATAATTTCTTGAGATTTCGAAACAATGTCATTCCGCCAATTCTTTTCTAATAACAACTTACTGGCTAAGTCTCTTCCTTCAAAAGGAGTTGTAAACATAGGGATTTTAAAACCGTTATATAAATTTTGTATAGCAGATGATTTTTCAGTAAATAAACAACCATTCGTTGCCATTATATCGAGCACCCTCCATGGGATTCCATCATGTGCCTGCGGATGTGAAGAATTGAGACAAAGTTTTGAGGAATTATATATATCTTGGTTGTGTTTAGCACTATACACTCTTTGCTTGTCAAAAGCCAAAACAAGAGATGGCGCAATATTAGCATACTGTTCCCACCCTAGACCATAAAGCACGAGCCCTAAATCAAGAAGATTATTAACGTGATTAAACCTTTTTTCAGCCCCAAAAAAATAGTGTCTATCATAATTTTTAAATGCCTTATAAGCTGTTGAGTAGGCAACTTCTCCTATTTTTTCTTCTAATTTTTCATTCGTTATTGTATAATTTTCATTAATCAGTTTAAAAATTTCACGTAGCTTGAGTCTGTCGTCATTCTCCAAATTTGAAATAAAGGTAGCATAATCATGTGGTATATCAAAACTGCTTCCGATAAAGCTTATATTTTTATCTTGAACAAGATTTTCTTTTCTAAGTGACGTTGCAGGTGAAACTACATGGATTTGTGTTGACTTTACATGTGAAAAGGTATTTTCTATGTCTTGCACTCCAGCATGAGTAAAACAAAAAAAATGATATCTTTCAACATGTTGTTTCACTAACTCTTTTTGATTCCATAACCAGGTAAAATCTGAATTCCAAATAATAATAGGACAATTAGTTATATTTAAGATATCATGATAACAAGCATTGTTGAATGTTATAACGAAGTCGGGATTAAATGTATTTATGTCTTTTTTTAACTTTTCTTCATCAATATTATTTTTTAAATTATTTTCAGAGAAAAAACAAGAGAGGTTAAACTTATTCGGAATAAAAAGCAATACATCATTTCCTACACGTTCTAATTCACTTATGAGCTGTTCATAAAAGCAAACAGGTTTATATTCACTGTTTATATCTATAGCATTTGAAAGGCAAACAAGTATTTTTGACATAAGTGCTCCGCAAGAAAGAGAGAAAGCTATTTATATATAGTGTTAAAGTTTCTTAATAATTTTTTTGGCAATAAAATACGGTAAAACTTTTGACGCTTCACGCAAAAACTTTTTTTTCTTTTTTCTCTTTTCTATCGTGTACTGTTTTTTATAGATAGATTCAGAAATTACTATAGATTTTTGTGACGCTTTACAATTTTTGTTTATCAGTTTAATAGAAGAAATCTCTTCAATCTTCTGAAGTAAGTGCGAAAACCTGTGGTTTTCATTAATTGCTTTCTGACTACCGGCAACAATTTCGCTTCGCCATATATCATCTTTTAAAAGCTGTACACAAAGTTCTCTTGCTTCTGCTGGACTTGTATAGGTAGGTATTTCAACATATGGTGAAATAAGTTTTAAATCTTCTTTAGGTGGTGAAATTACACATGCACTTGAAGCCATGATATCAGCAACCCTCCACGATAAACCTCTTACAGCTTGAAGGTTTGGAAGTGTAATTGATATAGTAGAAGAATTTAGCATTTTTTCAGTGGAAGTAGATGTTATTACTTTATCAAAGTTGAAACACTTTGCAAGTTCAAGTGAGTATGGTGCAACCTGAAAGAAGTTTTCACTCCAGCCAAAAACAGTTAAATCGAGGTTACATAGTGCATCAAGTGTTTTTATCCTCATATTGCTATTCAGAGCAGCTATTAATGGCAGATCTAGCTTATCATAAGAAAGCTCTTTTTTTTCAAGCTCTAATAAAAACTGCTCCATTTCGTTATTATCTTTCAAGGCACAAAGTTGATGCATCATGATATTTCCCCAGCCTATAGTGCCTAAATAAGAAATAGGATATTTTTTATTTAGGTTAGCTGATGAAATAGTTGAGTGATAAGTAATATCAAAATTTTGTTCAGGTTTTGCACCATACAGCTCTTCACATTGTTTTTTAAAGATTGATTCCCAACCAAAATGTAAAAAAGTATACCTCTCTATATGTTTTTTTATGAGTTCATTACCTTCAAAGTAAGAAGGTGAATCCGCTGAAAGCATATAAATAGGACAATTTGTAAGCTCGTATACAGCAGAAGGCATAGAATTATTTGATGTAATTATAATATCAGGATTAAATTTTTTAATTTCATCTGTCAAGTCAGAAACGATACTATAATCTATAATCGAGAGATTGGTTGTGTAAACAAGATTATTTGTTCTTATAATTAACAGATCATGACCATTTTTTTTTAACTCATTGATAAGCGCTTCGTAGTAGGGGTCGAAAGCAGCTTCACCTCCCCAGACAATATTTGATCTAGCAGAAAATAAAACTTTAGCCATTACACACTCCACTCATAAAAATCGTAACAAATTGCTCTTCCACCAAAGCTTTCTTTTTGGCTAATTAATCCTTCATTCAGATACTTACCACTGTCTTCAGTAGAAATCCCAAAATCAAAGTATTTTTTATTTTCTTTGTATTTAATAATTAATTCAGAAATTAATAAATCTAAAGCGCCAATTTCTCTGCCAAGTTCATTGGATGCCATATATTGTGTATGCACCATGTTTTTATAGATAAATAACAAGCTAACCGCAAGAATATAACCATTTTGTTTTGCAACAACAAGCTCTATCTCATTTGGAAATCTTGATTTCAATAATCTTAGCTCATCTGCGGTATGTACTGCTTTTATCTTATGCCTTGATTCAAGGACTTGATTTTCTAATTCAATAAAAGCGTCAAAATCTTCTGAGGTTTCAATGACAACACCTTCGCGCTTTGCTCTTGAGATTTGAGCTTTTCTTCCTTTAGGCATTTTTATTGGGTTTTGTAAATCAATAGTACTTGAAACATCTCTTCTGAAAAGTTTCGCATTATTTATAAAAAGCGCATACAAATCCTCCTCAGACGGCAGAGTGTGATAAATTGAAGGAATGGCTTTATAGATAAGATTCTTAAACCCATTTACTTGTATATACTCTTTTAAAGCATCAAAACATTCGAGCATTCTTTTTTGTTTCATTTTTTCTGAAGTAATAAATCCGCCGTACGTAAGACCACCATGCGAACGAAGCTCTGTGTCGTGAATTGAAACAGGGAGTAACGCAATAAGCTCTTCACCCTCGTAAAACATTAAGGATCCATCAACAAATCTATCGGCATGATAATCCATATAGCCCCGAGTGAGCATAAAGCTAGCATTTTTTGATCCTCTGACAAAGTTATTCCAGATATCTTTATCTTCACCCTTGTACTTTCTTACTTCTATCATTATCGAATAAGCTCCGCATAGCCAAAGCCTGTTTTTCCCATTCCATTGCCATCATAGAACATATATGTCCCGTATTTTGTATCACAAATAACAGGATAGCATGCCATTTCTGAGTCGAACCCTGCTTCGGAGGTTGTTAATCCACCTAAACGGTCTTTTCGTTCCCAACTTTTACCATCAAAACTTTCGGCATAACCTGCCTTATACTCTTTTGATAGAGTATCAAAAGTGTACCTCATCTCATAAAAATCATTTACTTTACGTACTTTGGGACGACCTATCCTATATTCGTTTGCAGAACACGTTATACAAGTTTCCCCTTCTTTTCCAAAATTGACCCCATCACTTGATTCAATGTGTTTGATAAAATACGTTGGGTAGGCAATATTGTTTATATATGTCCAATCGTGAATTACTGCATACCATATTCTAAAAACACCATCATCTTTTATAACAGTATGAATACATCGACCAAATAATCCTTCGTCAGATCTATCTAAAACAGGTGATTTTTGTGCCCTCTCAAATGTATTTCCATTGTCAGTTGATATTGCTAAACCAGAAAAAGCTAAAAACTTCACTTTTTCGACGAGCTGAAAACCAACATAATACATATAAATTTGATCTTCAACTCGAATAACATCACCAAGCAAAAGACCATTGTCATCAAAACATCCTTGCTCACCAATATCTAAAACAGGCGATTTTGATATTGCAAGAATTTTTGAAGGATCTTTGGCTTCAAGGTCAATATAACCTATTCGTCCAACACCTTTTGAATCTCTAAAAGAAGCATAAACTCGGATAGTGTCTTCATTAAGTAAAAAAGGCTGAGGAGTAAGAACACTATTATTCATCCACTCAACTGATCCATCAGGACAATAAATCAACCCTTTTTTATTCCACTGCATTTTTTATTCCTCGACTCTTGCAAACATTTTGGCAGGAACTTTAGCAAGTTCTGTCCCTTTCGTTATATAAAGACTATTTTCAGTTGTTTGCTTATTAATACAACATCCCATACCAATAAGATTATCTTTTCCGATAATCACATTGTCAGCAACAGATGAGTTCACACCCATAAATGTATTTTCACCTATTTCGCAAAAACCTGAAATAACCACATGTGAGGTAATAAAACAATTATCGTGAATAATAGAGCGATGGCCAAGATGGTTGCCACTCCACATGGTAACATTATTTCCAATCCTAACAAAAGGTTGCAAGGTGTTATCTTCTAAAATAAAGCAGTTCTCACCGATTTCTACATTATCCCAAACAAAGGCTTTTGAACTGATGTAGCTGGCCATTGTATAACCTTTTACTTTACACTCTTTATACAGTTTTGTACGTAAATAGTTAAGTTGGCCTGACCCCATAGCAACAAACAAGGACACCTCTTGTACTGAATATACATTCTCAATAGTTTCAAAAGGAATAACCGGAAGTTCTAAAAAAGTATCTTCTTTGATATAGCTCTGATTAACAGAAAAAGCCACAACGTCATAGCTCGAATCTTTGGTGAAATATTCGTATGCTAAAATTGCGGTTTCGCCTAATCCCACAATTACAAGTTTTTTTGCTTTCATGACGGCATCCTTTGTACTAACTCTTTAATATTTTGAACATTTTCAATCTCTTGAAAAGTTACTTTCACTCCAAATTCTTTATCAAAAAAACCGATTGCAGAAATTTGAGCAAGAGAATCCCACTCATTCATGCCCTTTAGTGTTGCATCTTCATCAATTGCGCTTGAAAGCTGCAAAACATTATATGAAAACTTTTCCAAAAATTCTTGTTTAGTCATCATTGTCTCCATATTCTGTTATTTCAGAACAATAAATCTTATCAATATGTATTATTACACTCGCCCAACTAAGACCGACACCAAAGCCTGCAAGTAACATTTTATTCTCTTTAGTACGAACTTCATCATATAGCATATCCGCTATGGCACAGGGTACAGAAGCTCCGCACTGATTGCCGTATTTAGTCATTGTTCCCACAGGAACTTTCGCCATATCAACATCAAGCTGTCTTGCAATATTCTCTATAATAAACTTATTCGCTTGGTGCAAAACAAAGAAATCTATTTCTTCCTTAGCAACCCCTGCATGTTCTAAAAGTTTTTCCAGATTAGGTTGAATTTCAGATATAGTGAATTCAAATATTCTCCCCCCTTCCATTCTTGACTCGTACTTGAAACTTCCGTCTTCACGAAAGTCATTTTTCTGAGGAGGTACTTTAAATCCACCATTTTCACAAATCAAAGAATCATAGCCATTCCCATCAGAATTAATATTAAAATAAATTCTTTCTGCTTTTCCGTCAAACTCAATAAGGCTGGCTGTTCCTGCATCACCAAACACAGGGGCTGTTTTATCAATAAACATATCACTGAATTTTGAAAAACTGTCGCCAACAAGCAACAGCACCTTTTTACAGCCTGCACTGATAAGCATAGAAGCCTGATATAAACCTAAAATATAGCCTGAGCATGCTTGCGGAATATCCATAACGACACAATCTTTAGAAAGTCCAAGTTTTTTATGTAAAACATACGATGTTGCCGGCATAAGGTAATCCGGTGTATAAGAAACAAAAAGTAAGGCGTCGATGTCTTCTTTGGCTGTATTTGTTTTTTTAAGGATATCTTGAGCCGCTTGCAAGCATAAATCCGACGTCATCACATTTTTTTCATTTACTCTTCTTTTTAAAAAGCCCGATGACTCTATTACTCTTTTGAGTTTGGTTTGGTTTCCGCCATAAAGCTCCATATCGTCCAAAAGCGAAAGTTCTTGTTTGGGAATTACAGAGGAAATTGCAGAAAGCCTAATATTGTTAAATGAAAAAATCATTTCCTAACCTCTTCAAGAAACTGATCGTAGTCTCTGATATAATCACTTTCATTATAATGTTCCGAAGCAAGAACCATCACGATACAGTCCGAAGAAAAGTTTGTAAATTCACGCCAAATATTGCTTTGTAGGTAAAGCCCCTGAGAAGGCGAGTCCAAGCGTATGGTTTTTCGCTTAAAACCATCATCTAAAATAAATTCACAGGATCCCGAAACACAAACAACGACCTGCTCAAGATTTCTGTGTGAGTGCTTACCTCGCACAGTTTGCTCTGCTGTATCCCAGATATAGTAAACTCTTTTTATAGCAAATGGAAAATCTTCATTTTTTTCTAAAGCAACGAGTTTACCATCATGGTCGCCTCGTACTTTAAAGTTTAGCAACATGTACATAATCTCTCCCAAAATATCGTTACCGCCAACAAATATGTAAGTTAGATGAAGTTTTGTCATCTGTCAAGAAAATGGGGGTTCGGGCAAAATATAACAGAGCACCCAACTTCCTTCAAAAATAAAGTTTTCGGTTTTTATATTACTCATGAAAAACAAACGTTTTTTTATTTGAATTGTAAAAAAAGTGTTTACTTCCCTCTTGGGGCGTGTATATACTCACTTAGTATGCTTATACATATTTGCCATGTAAAATATAGCGTTTTCGAAAGTATCATTTTTATTTAAGGTTTTATTCAAATGTTCACAATAAAAAAACATAATGGGCGCATCAGAATCTTTTTTTTGGGAGTAAGAATTTTTTCCTACAGATCAAGGAACTCCCTCTCCAATTCTTCGAACAGCGTAGAGGTTGGTAAGAATGTTAAATTACAGCACAAAGTAACAGGAAAGAATAACATAATAAAAATAGGAGACTGCCAACAGCGTAGCAGGATAAAGATTTCTATCAAGGGTGATAATAATCGCATAGAAATTAAAAATCCGGCTATTCTTAATGGGGCCACCATTGATATCGGAAATTATACAGGGGTGAATAATGCAACCTTTTTTGCTGATGACCACCTAGCCTGCGGACATAGCAAATTTCTTTTATACCAACACGACAGTAAAATTGAAATCGGAAAAAACTGTTTGTTTTCTTGGGGCATCAGCATGCGCACAGGGGAGCTCCCACATGTTATTTTTGATAAAAATAGTGGCGAATACCTAGACAAGGGAAAAGGCATTACCATCGGAGATCATGTTTGGATAGGTGAAGGTTGTTTTCTTATGAAAAATGCCGTCATCGCAAACAACTGTGTTGTCGGTGCCGCTAGTGTTGTCACAAAAGCTTTTACAAAAGAATATACGCTCGTGGCCGGTAACCCCGCCAAAGTGTGCAAAGAAGATATTGTTTGGGATGTCGGAGCATGTACCCTCGATAAAGAATCTATTTACTATCAAAATCTTCCTGACCATATCAAGTAATACGTCATTCCAATTCGATGTTTCTTGGGAGGGGAAAAACCTTTTTGTGAACAAAAAAGCGTTTTTCCACCCCTAAAGATGCTGGGCAACCCCTCCTCTTTTTCAAAAAAAACTTTAGTAGGGATGTTTTTGATTTTGGTAAATAAATTCTATAGAGTTCCCAAAGTGTTTGAAAAAGTCTCTAAAATCTAAAATAAATAAACGGATTATATGTTGATGCGGCAATACTGCTCAAGGAAAGCATAAGTAAGGCGAGAAGCCAAACGTATTGGGCGGAGCTTATCAAAACCTTCATGCTTTTATGCAAAAAAACATTTTTGAAAAGCGGAAAAGAGTACACAAGCGCCACAGCCAAGACACTCCATAGCCTCGCATTAACATTTTCAATATTTGCCAAAGAATGCAAGCTATTGAACTCAAGTAAAGCAAACATTCCCATAATGTACTCTGTGGCGGCTTCAAAGTTTTCTGCCCTAAAAAACACCCAGCCGATAAGGACGACCACTAGAGTATAAATATGCATACAGCCCCGTAAAACCGGGGAGTTTATCCTATGCAACTGACTTGCTCTTTCTATAATGATGAAAAATCCATGCCAAAGTCCCCAGACAACAAAATTCCAGCTCGCTCCATGCCATATACCTGTGCATAAAAAAACCAAAAAAAGATTGATGTACACACGAGTGGGCTTTACCCTATTCCCCCCCAAAGGGATATAAACATATTCTTTGAACCATGTAGAAAGAGATATGTGCCAACGACGCCAAAACTCTGTAATAGAGGCTGAAATATAGGGATAATTAAAGTTTTCCAACAACTTAAATTCAAAGATAGAGGCAAGGCCTATAGCCATGTCAGAATAGCCGCTAAAATCAAAATAAAGCTGAAACGCATAACAAACAGCACCAAACCATAGAAGAGTGACTGTTGCTTGGCTTGGGTCAAGAGCAAAGACTTGATCGGCAATACTGCCGAGAGTATTGGCTATAAGAACTTTTTTTGCCAAACCCAAAATAAAACGACGTATACCATAGTCCACTTTATCGAAGTCAATGCTTCTTTGGTTTATCTGTTCATAAATGTCATGGTACTTTACTATGGAGCCCGCAATCAACTGAGGGAAGAAACTGATAAAAAGAGATAGGTTGTAGATATTTTTTTGAGCAGCGGTTTCTTGTCTGTATACATCCACAAGATAAGAGATTGCTTGGAAAGTGTAAAAGGAAATACCGATAGGCATGACAACATCTAAAAATTCAAAGTCTAAAGCAAAGAGAGAGGATATATTGGCAGTAAGAAAGTTAGCGTACTTGAAATA
The DNA here is from genome assembly GCA_964372025.1 of uncultured Peptococcaceae bacterium. GTDB lineage: Bacteria > Bacillota > Dehalobacteriia > UBA4068 > UBA4068 > CAYJBP01. Next base: position 16,705 of record CAYJPF010000042.1, read on the forward strand.
GACGAGAAAGGACAAGTTGCCTGTGACACAAAGAAACAAGATAAACTTCTTAAAGTTTTGCCATTTTTCTATGGCCAATGCACCAAAATAGTTTATGAAAATGGTGATCAGCATAATGGCTAAATAAGTAGGCTCTCCCCAGGCATAGAAAAAAAGGCTGGCCATGAGCAAAAGAAAATTATGCCATTCCTTTTTGAGGACAAAATGCAAAAAACAAATAATAGGCAGAAAAAGGAAAAGAAAAGTAGCAGACGCAAATAACATTATTGCACCTCTGGGAAAGTAAGTGTGGAAAGAACAGGAATATACCTTTCCAATTGTTCCAAGATAATAACATCGCTGTTTTTTTCTATAAAATCTAAATCACTGAATGTAATATTATATCGCCATACAAAATCACTGTCAGCAAAGCTTGAAGCTAAATAAGGGAGCAGGTGCAGACTAAAGCAGTCATGCATTAAGAAAAGATTTTTATCGGTGGCAGGAGCTCTGTTTATAATTTGTTCTCTTTTTCCGGTTCTGTCGGGCGGGGTAAGGGATTCTGAGGCCGGATTATCTAATTGACTGTCAATGTTTGGCTTGAGATAGATGGAATTATCATCGGGCGCATTGTTTGTCATACGAGTCAAATCCCCTCGTTCTTGTTTATATTCCGTGAAACTTTTAGCTAGATTTTTAGGATAACTTGGAAGCAACGTATCCATAATATGGATATAACCATAATATGCCCCCAATTTTCCCCAATGAGTGTCTGTTTTGTAGTAAAGTAGGCCTTTATCTTTATTATTTAGCATAACATCATAGAGATAAATTACCTTTACTTCTGTATTTTTAGCTAAATAGTCTATTAACTGTCTGGCTCTGCTTTCATTATCAGGCACTATTTTTTCAAATTTATCGGGATAAAACTCACCGTATATTTTATTTTTATCGGGCAGAATAACATAATAAAACTCTTTATCGTGTTGCTTTGCCCAATTATTTATGCCTGATAAATATTGCGCGATTCTTTCTAACTCAGATGGGCTAAGCTTTTGAATATTTTGAAAATTTGCAATACTGCCATCACCTTTAAAGAAAAGCCAATCGTCTTTCCCCGGTAAAACCTTATTGTTTTCAATGCTGTTTAGCAGAGTATTTTGCAAGCGGTCATGGAACGAAATTAATTCTGATCGCACAAAAAATCGATCGTTAAACCATTTTTCAAAATCTGAACCGAATGCGTTATTAATTTTGTTTTCTACAAACAGAGGTTTGTAATTTGCCAATCTTCTATTTTCAGCAATGGCTTTAGGGTCGGTATTGATATTGAGCATGGGAATAAAAAGAATGAGGAAAAAAAGAAAAACGAAAATTATGGAAGGCATAGGGATATTATTTTTTTTATGCATGCTTGCACACACATCAACTATTTTATAACTTATTAAAAAGCCAACAGAAAAAATAGTGATAAAAAGCAGGAAGTTCACATGGGTTTGTTGTATGAGACGCATGGGAAAGATAAATTCTAAGGCTGCGGATTTCTCCCCTTTATTAAAGCTCAGAGAGTTTTCTTGTCTTTGCAGGTCGGTCAGTTTTTGTGATTTGATTTCCGTAATGCCAGAAAGATTCAATCTCCACAAGCCTTGGATAACAACAGATTCTAACTGATACTTACCTTGAGCGCCATTGATTTCCAATTTAACAGAAGCACTGCGAGAACCGGGAAGCGAGCTTGAAAAGCTGTGGCTGACAGGTTGCGACGCAAGCGCTCCCCCCTCCTGCTTTTGTGCTGTATGAAGAACATGACTTCTCTGCACCGAAAGAGCCCGATAATGAGAGTTTAATTTTTTTGGTATACGATACATTTAGGCCAAATTTTTCATCATCGAGGTTTCTAATGACAAAAGTAGCTTGTGAAGGAAGCAAGTTAAGCCAAACCGAATGTAAAAGCACAGAAATAACAAGGGCTGTCAAAGCCGAAATAAAAATCCTAAAATACATATTTTTTCTCAATAGCTTATTATAAAAGTTTATTGTATATTTTCAAAGATAGGAATCCAGCTTTTTTCTAAAAATTCTGCCCCCTTAATACTGAGATGATCATCATCGTAGTATAATAAGGTACCATTATGAACTGTTTTGTAGGCTTGTTTTTTGGCATCAAGCAAAAGAGTGTTACTGTCAATAATATGTAAAAAAGGAAATTCTTTTTGCAATTTACTAAAGATATCAAGTATAGGCTCTACTCTTTCTTGATATTCTTCAACCTTTTCATCGGTATATTCCGAAATTTCTTCTACCGTCAGTCCTCGATATAACAATTTTCCATACGCAAACAAAACGTTTTTGTGGGGTTCGGGAAGTGGCAGAGTGACGTATACCTTTTTTATTTGAGCTTTTTGTAAGACTTCAAGAGTATCCTTTAATCCGTAATACAATCCTTCTATTTTCGAATATTTTTGAAAACCATTATCGTACACGAGATCGTAGTTACCTGCTTTCTCCCAAGTATTTTTCCCTGTTAGACGATAGAACCAACGAAAAGAAAGAACGGCTGTTTGAATGGATTTTTTACTGATAAAGCTTTCTATATCCTCCCAAATCGTCGCATCCAAGTTTTGTAATGTTGTGTTCTTTAGAGTAGATTCAGCTGCATAAAACGTTGCTTGATGCTCTTGTGCCAATCTCTCAAGACTCTTAGCCCAATGCAAAAGATGGCTGTCCCCTAAAAAAAGAATATCTATTTTTTTTTGACTTCCTAACTCTTCTTTACTTCTTGAAAAATCAACACTGTGCCTCACATTTTCTACAAGAGGATGAATTGCTATACTTGGATTCCTAAAATGTGAAGCTCCGAGTAAAGGTAAGCTGATGCCGATGATTAAACTTATGTACAGCACTTTTCGGTTTTTAAAAAAAGAAATTGTGCGAAAAGGACGTTCAATAAATTTCCATGATAATATTGCAAAAATTATACTGAGTAAGAAAAGAGAAATTGCATCTACATTCGTCAGTTCGCGCTTTAAATCGTAGCTTTTATAAAACACAATGAGTGGCCAATGCCACAAGTATAGGGAATATGAAATAAGCCCTATAAAGTAAAGGCTTTTTGCCCGAATACATTTCAATAAAAAAGACGGGGTTGAATAATCTTTCCCACCACTTATAAAGAGCACGCTTCCAAGACAGGGCAAAAGCGCCGCAGCTCCCGGGAAAGGCCAGTGAAACACAGTTCCATAAGTCAGGGCAGGAAACATTATGCAAAAAAAGCCTATTAATATAAAATTTCGCTTACCGTTTTGAGTTTTCGGGCTATACTTACTTAAGCTTAACAGTGAACCCAGCAAAAGTTCCCAAGCCCGAGTGGGGAGCATATAAAATGTAAACGATTGATTGACAAAAACATACCCAGCTGAAAAAATAAAAGAAGTTATTGCTAACACAATAACGCTTTGCATCACTTTTTCCGGGAATTTTTTATGAATAAAATAGATGATAAAAGGAAAAAAGAAATAAAACTGCATTTCAACGCCAAGTGACCATGTGTGAAGCAAAGGCATGGTTTCAGCATCCTGATCAAAATAGCCGGTATTTTCGTAGAAGAAAAAATTTGAAACAGTTAAAAGAGCTCGCTTTAAAGAACGTTGTAAAGGACGTAATTCTACAGGATCAGCATAGATTAAATAAAATGCAATCATGGTAATAATGCATAAACCAATCAATGCAGGAAAAATGCGCCGTATCCTATTTTCATAAAATTCCAAAAAAGAAAAAGCCTTGTTGTCCAAAGATTTTTTTATAATGGATGTAATAAGAAATCCGGAAATAACAAAGAATATATCGACACCGATAAACCCACCGCTGATAAAAGAAAATCCAAGATGGTAAAATACAACCATAAGGACAGCTAAAGCCCGTAAAACATCAATATCCGGACGGTAGGCTACATTCTTTGACATCAAAAACCCCATAAGTCATTATAATATTTAAACTAAAATGCAAAATTCTTTGTTTGTGTATAGATATGAAAGCCATATATAAACAAATCTAAAAATATCTTACGTCTTTCTTCATGCTCTTTTCGCAATAATAGCCATAGTTGAAGCTATAACGCCGACTGCAATTAGAGCATTTTGCAAATAACTTGCAAAATTATTTTATAACTTCAGGTAAAAAGACTTTTAATTTCTATCCAAGTAGGTTATAATTTTTTTATGAA
>CAYJPF010000043.1:0-20177 GCA_964372025.1 uncultured Peptococcaceae bacterium
TAAAACCGGCGCCTTTTGGCAAAGCCAAAACAGCCCTCAAGATCAAGCAAGAAACTGATAGGATATAATTAGAGGGGCTGTCGCAAATGTCAAAAAACATTTGCGACAGCCCCTTTTTTTTAAAAATTGATTAAAGCTTTTACTAGCCTCCGCCTCGCATATATACCAAATTTATTTGATCACCGTTTTTAAGCAGGCGCTTTTCATAATCGGCCAATAATAAAGATTGCCCGTTTATCCATACTGCTGTTGCCGTTTTCTTTAGGCCACGTTCCACAATTAACTCCATTACCGTCGGCGCTTCGCTAAACTGCATCGCCTGCTTATTAACTATAACTTCAATTTGGCTCATAATTTCCCCTTAATTTAACCAGTCTAAGCCCAAATTCTTTAATGTCTCAGGCTGCGGACGTCCTTCCTGATCCCAACCGGCCAAACGATAATAAGTTTGACGCACTCTGTAAAAATCTTCCTCCGATAGCTGCCGCCCCTTTTCCGGGCCGGTTGTTACTTCCTCAAAACTGCGCTTCGGCAAAATATCCTCCTTAGAGGTAAACCCGGCCTGCGCATTAAACCAACGCATCATATTAATCCGACGAGCGCCAACCTGCATTAATTCATACATGGTTAACTCCCAGCCTAAGCCGTATTTGGCAAAATTGATAATATCGCTGGGCCCGTAAATTCCCCAGGTAAGTGCCCACGGGAATTGGCATAAACATAAGGTATCCAGAATAGATACATATTGTTGGGTTGTTAAGGCAAAATGAGCCTTGGTATCATCAATACAAGTAATCGGATCCTCATAGGTATAATTAATACCCAATTGCGCCAACCTTTGGCTGGGCATCGAATCCCATGGCGCGCCTAAGCTGGTATCATGATCCGAACTTTGATGATCAGCACCAAAAGGATTAACCGCATAAATCAAGCCCAAGGCCGCCTTCTGCTGCGCCATATGTGCAGGGAACTCCTGATTCTTTACACCCATAAATAAATCTTCGGCACCTGCAATAAGCTTTGCCATCCGGCCTCCACCTTCGGCCATCATATCGCCAAAACCCTCTCTTTTGGCTATCATCGGCAAAATAGTAGTGTAAATCGAACCATCACCAAAGGCAAACTCTAAACCGCCGGTATCCTCTTTGGTTAATAAGCCCTTTTCAAAACACTCCATCACAAATGCCACAGTACCACCGGCACTGATAGTATCCATCCCCAATTGATTGCAAAGCTGATTAGCCTGGCAAACATGGTTTAAATTATCCACCCCGCAAAAAGAACCAAATGATGAGGCGGTTTCGTACTCCGGGCCGCCAAAACGTGGCTTTACTCCGGCCTCTTCAATTTCGACAACCCTTTTGCAGCGCACTACACAAGCATAACAGGTATCGCGCTTTTTAAGAATTGTTTCGCTAATTGTTGTACCGGTGATTTTTTTGGCATGCTCCGGATCTTGATAAGTTAATTGCCAATTCTTATAAGCATGAAAACCAAAACTATTAAATAAATCCAAATCGGCATTAGAGCCATGCACGGCAATCGCATTTAAAATTTCGCATTCGCCTTCTAAACGTACTTTGCCCTCTTTAGCAAGGGCCGTCATCGCCTCTTTATTATAAGCAGTACGCGGCTTGGCTTTGGCTATAGCCACTGCCTTTAAATTTTTGCTGCCCATAACCGCACCTAAACCATTACGGCCATTAGCACGCGAGCATTGATGGATAACCGCCGCAAACTTAACAGCATTTTCCCCGGCCTGACCAATTAAAGAAATCTCGAGCTTATCAGTGCCCAAATCGGCAAAAATGCCGTCTTCGGCTTCGTCTGCGCCTTTGCCCCATATGGCCTCGGCACTGCGCAATTCTACAGCTTCGCCATCAATATGCAAATAGGTAGGTTTGGCCGATTTGCCTCTAAAAATTACCGCATCATAACCGCTGCTTTTTAAGGCAGCACCAATATTACCACCAACCTGGCTATCGCCCATGCCGCCAGTAAGTGGGCTTTTAGCTGCAATATTCATGCGGCTGCTGCCCGAAAAAGCAAAACCGGTTAATGGCGATACACTCCATACCATTAAGGCATTAGGATCTAATGGATCTATTTTAGGATCCATCTCCTGCAAAATTAAATATACGCCCAAAGCCGATCCGCCCGGATATTGCCTGTAAATGTCGGCAGCCAAAGTGCGTCTTTCAATTTGCCCGGTACTTAGGTTTACATCCAAAATTTGTGCATCCGAAAATAAGTTCATAGTATAACCCCCTTAAATAATGCTTAGCTTTTACAAGTTATTGTCTGATTATTCGTATTATAACATATAGATTATGCTGCTTGTAAATATCAGATTTTGCGGATATTTTAGAAAAATCTAATGTGTAGGCGAGATTTATTTTTAGGCAGGACAGTCACCACCATGATTTTGCAGCATATTATACTATATTATAATCATAAACCGCCGCCTATTAGATAAGATATTGGGGCTTATGATTAAACAAAAGGGGTGATTTTTATTACAGCTATTTGTTTAAAAATTAATGGTCGTCCTTGGCCGCTTATCGGCTTTATTGCTTATTTAAATAATCATGTTTTTCCGCCTTTATTAACTAAAGAGCAAGAGGCCGCTTATATCGAGCGCAGTATTAATGGCGATTTAGAGGGGCGTAATGCCTTAATCGAGCATAATTTGCGTTTAGTGGCTCATATTTGCAAAAAATTTGAAACAGCCGGCATCGATCGCGAGGATTTAATTTCGATTGGCACCATTGGCCTAATCAAGGCGATTAACACCTTTTCGCCGGATCGCAAAGCTCGCTTAGCCACCTATGCCGCCCGTTGCATCGAAAATGAAATATTGATGTTTTTAAGAGCCGGCAAAAATGCTAAATCCGAAATATCTTTGCAAGATCCGGTAGGCGCCGACAAAGAGGGTAATGAGGTTACCTTGCTCGAAATTTTAGCAGCCCTAGATGAAGGCGTGCCCGAGATGATCGAAAATATCGAAGAAAAAAAGCTGCTGCGCAAAGCCTTGCATGTGCTAAATAAACGCGAACAATATGTAATCGAAAAACGCTATGGCCTAAGCGGCAAAGATGCCCTTACCCAAAAAGAAGTTGGCAAGGCCATGGGTATTAGCCGTTCTTATGTAAGCAGGATAGAAAAAAAAGCCCTCGAGAAGCTAAAAGCAGAGCTCGAGCGGCGGGATTCTTAGTTAATTTATTTAAGTTGCAAATATCTTTCTTCTTGCCTGCGCCAACAGCTATTTTGGCTACGCCAAAAAACCGCCGGGTTTTAAGCCAATTTTGCCCTTTTGCTGCTTTTATAGCTACAGTTGGCTTAAAACCCTTTAAAACCTTTTTTAAAAAATTGAGTAAAACTTTTTATTTAAAACATACCTTTTGTTGGCGGTAACATTGTTGTTGATAAATCATCGGTTGTAAAGCATGAATAGTATATATCATAACGATACTCATTCAATATATCATCAATGGCATCGTATAGCTCACGGTTTTCAAAAATAGCCTTGGTGATAATCGGATTATACCTGGTATCGATTTGCGATAATAAATCATCTTCCATATCACTTAAAAACTTCTCGCTGGCATAACTGCGCCCTACACTATCGGTGGCCGCATCAATCGAATCGGTTATCGATATAATATCAATTATCGTTCTTACCGGCGAGGTCAAATTATTAAACTGTTCCGGATAACCAAATTTGCCATCATAACTTTTATGATGACCAAAGGCAATATCACTAAAACAAGCAAATAAAGCAGGATTATCCTCCAGCTTCATACTAGTGGCATTCTGCGCCACCTCGAGTATCATATTATCAAAACCACTATTAAGGTCAATATTAATAAAATCCTCGGCCTTAATCGAATGCTGCTTAATCATATAAAATTCTTTATCATTTAAGCGACGTACATAAAAAGATACTAAATGTGAATAAACAATCTTGCCAATATCATGAATTAAACCACAATACCAAACAAAATTCAAAATTTCCTGCTTTTTATCTATTACATCTTGCTCGCTATTAACACCCGGCAAACCAATTAATGTTTTTGGCATATACTTGATTAAATATTCAACAATTGTATAAGACATTTTTGCCACCATTACCGAATGTGCATAGGTAGGTATATGCCTAAATACCGTCATCGATAATAATAGCTTTAAATAACTATTATAGTTTAAATACTGTTTGCTGCCAATAGCAAAATTAGTTATCATGCCTGTTACATGCGCACCACTTACAGTATCGGGGATGTTTTCTACATATTTTAGCACATCCTCTTCCATAGCAATAGCAATATTTTGCAGCTTTTTATGCCCGGCATCTTGGGGCGGATCTGCCGCTAAATAATGCATGTACAAAGCAGATACATGCAACTTTTTGAATAAATCATCATAGCTATAATCATTTTTAGCCTGCTTAAAAAGATCATAAAAAGTATCTAAAAGCTGGCCGCAATCCATTAAGCCATTATAATATTTAGCAGCATGCAAAAAATAAATATGCTTAATTTCTAGGGAAGTATAATCATGATTAGGCGCATAGCTATTCTTCATATTTAAGCTATACAGGTATTGCGCCGATTGCAAAAGCCGCTTTCTTTGCCAATCTTTAACCGTATGATTATATTGCCCGGAACGCAAAGTAGTAATCGTGGTAGAGCATAAATTTTCATGCAAATTTTGGATATAAGCATGCCAGGGAAAATCAGGGTCCACCCGGCAACCAATATGATTCCAAAAATATTCGGCCCGATCATAACGGCGATAAATTTCGTCGATATCCGAATTGTTTACGCTAATATAATAATTGCCATGCGCACGGGCAATTAAATTGCGGCTAGCTCGATCGCAATGCACATAACGGTCGGCAAAAGCTATTACCTTGCTATAACATTCCGACATCTCGGGCTTAAAAATCAATCGATCCAGATAAAACAGGGTTAATCCTTTATAAAACATATTGTGAATATAGATTTTATCATCATTATGCTCTAAAGCATATTCGGTAAGGGCATGATGAATATCATAAGCTAGCCCGGTATCAATACTTTCCCGATAACCGGATAGCTGGGCTGCAAAATCCTGAAACTGCAGGGCTTGCTCTTTGCTTACCGCGCCGGGATCTTTAAGAAAAGGGGCTACATATTGATCGATTATTTGATTGGTAGTATGAATTACCCGGCGAATTTCTTTACTATGGTTAGCCAAATATTGCTTAACATTGCTCCTATTTACGCTACTATCGGCCATAAATTGCTTGGTGGCCATTTCTTTAAAACGCAATTCATGCTCTATTATTTTAGCAAATTGATCTTTCAAAATTAACCACCCCTTTCGCAATTTATAGCCAAGTAGCAGGCCTTACAATTAGGCTTTAGCTAAGGCCTGGCAATGGCATAATATCATTATTATAGCATAAAAACCAATAACTACAAGCAAATACTAAAAGAGTAAAAACTTTCTAATTAGTAAGTTAAATTGGGTTATTATTTATAAAGGCCCATAATTTTTGAACTATCGGCCTTAATTCACCTTTTTCTAAGGGCGAAGCCAAATTTAGGCTTTTAATCAAATCGATAAATGTTTTTTGGCTGCCAAAATCTACAAATTTAAAATACAAATCATAAGCTTGCTGCTGATTTAGCAAAAACTTAGCAAAAAACTGCAAGGCCATAATTTGAGCCAAGGCATAATCGATATAATAAAAAGGCGTTTTGTAAATATGAGTTTGCCTTTGCCAACCACAGCCATCATCATAAAAAGGAATATTATTATCGCTAATATAGGGACGATATTTTTTTTGCAATTTAAGCCAAAGCTGATCCCTTTGGCCGGGGCTTAAGCCGGGATTTAAATAAATTTGCTCCTGAAACTCGTCTACCTGGCAGGCATAGGGGATAAAAATCAAGGCGTTTTCGGCATGAGCCAGCTGAAATTTGGCGGTTTGCTCTTTAAAAAACAGATGATGCCAAGGCGAGCTTAAAAACTCCATGCTCATCGAATGAGTTTCCGAAATATCCAGCGTTGTTGAGGCAAAGGATCTTTTAGCCTTTAAGCCCTGATGATATTTGGCATAAGCATGGCCAATCTCATGGGTAAAAACATTGATATCGGCAGCTGTACCATTAAAATTAGCAAAAACAAAAGGATAATTATAATCGGCCAAATAGCTGCAAAATCCGCCCGGTGCCTTGCCTATTTTGGCATAAACATCCAGCAATTGATTATCAATCATCATATCGATAAAATCAGCGGTAGCAGGCGCCATCTGCTGATACAATTGCCGACCGGCCTTAATAATTTCCTCGCTGCTAATTTGGGGTTTAGGCGCGCCTTCTTTAAAGGGCAAAGTAGTATCATAAAGATAAATTTGCTCCAAGCCTAAGCGCTTTTGGCGATTAGCAAAAATTTGCTCCACAATAGGTACAATTTCCTGCATAACCTGCTCTTTAAAGATGGCGATATCCTGATTATCATAGCAATTTCGTAGCCGCCTAGCATAGCCCAACTGTAGATAATTAGCAAAACCCAGCTTTTGCGCTTGCCGATGCCTATTTTTAACCAGCCGATCAAAGATATCGTCTAGCTGCTCTTTAACCTGATTATAGGTTTGCCCTTCGGCAATAAAAGCCTTTTTACGCAAATCCCGATCGCTACTTTCTTTATAGGGGATTAATAAAGGCAGCGGCATGGTTTTATTATCAAAATCTACCGTTAGCTGCGATATTAGCCTGGTATATTCCATCACCAGCCGATTTTCGTCCTGCACATCGGCAATAATTTTAGGCGCCATGCTTTGCTTTATTAAATTCAAATTAAGCATAAACACATTACCCAGCTGTTCGATTAGCTCCTGCTTAAAGGGGCTATTTTCGATGCCGCTAAAAAGCTCTTGATATTGCAAATACAAAATCGGCGATTGATGGCTAAACCACTGCAACTGCTGATGATAAAATTGATCTTCGGTATTAAGTTGATGCCTAATTCTAACCAGCGCATACTGGGTATTGTATTTATCGATAATATCCTCAACCGCATTTAAGGCGGCCAATTGCAAGGCGGCGCTATCAGCTTTATTAAAATCGGCGATAAGCGCGGCCATTTGAGCAGATAATTGCTCAAAATCAGGCTTGGTATAAGTGATTTGGGAAAATTTCATCAAAAAAACTCCTTGTTTGTTTAAAAGATAAAAAGCGCAGCAAGCCCAATATAAATTAAAGTTATAATAATTATGATTGGGGCAAAGCTAATCAAGGCGGCAATTAGCATTGCTAAAAAATCGCCTTTTTCCAGCTTAATATTTTGATAATGTTCATCTAATTCCGACTTGTTTTTTTCTTTAAGCAGATTTGATTTTTTTAGCATTTTTTAACTTTCCGCCGGCTGGCTCGGCTTATATATTTAGGGCTAAGCCAAAGGATAATGGCAAGCCACCTGATGCCCATCTTGCAGCTCTTTTAACTTAGGGATTTGCTCAGCACATATCTTTTGAGCATATTGGCAACGGGGATGAAAGCTACAGCCGGGCGGGGGGCTAATGGGGCTTGGTACATCGCCTGCCAATAATTCTATTTGCTTATTTGGCTCGTCTAAATCGGGGATAGCACTTAACAAAGCCATGCTATATGGGTGTTTAGCCTGCTTAAACAATTGCTCGGTTGGGCATAGCTCTACAATATGGCCTAAATACATCACCGCTATGCGATCGGCAATAAATCTTATCACACTTAAATCATGCGAGATGAATAAATAGGTTAGCTTATGCTGCTCTTTTAAATCCAAAAGCAAATTGATAATTTGCGCCTGTATCGATACATCCAAGGTGGATACCGATTCATCGCAAACTATAAATTTTGGCTTTAAGGCCAGCGCCCGGGCAATGCAAATCCGCTGCCGCTGCCCGCCCGAAAATTGATGCGGATAACGATGCAGCATATAATCCTGCAAGCCGCACATTTGCATGATGGCAAGGGTATATTGCTCTAATTCGGGGCTGCCTTTGGCATATAGGCCATGGGCAATTAGCCCTTCGGCTATCATTTGCCCCACCGTTAAGCGGGGATTAAGCGCCGAATACGGGTCTTGAAATACTATTTGCAGCTCTTTGCGCAATTTGCGCATATCTTCTTTATTTAAGGTGCTAAGATTAAGATTATTATAATACACCTGGCCACTACTTTGGCGATACAATTGCAAAATTACCCTACCCAAGGTGGATTTGCCACAGCCGCTTTCGCCCACTAAACCTAGGGTTTCGTTTTGATAAATATTTAAATTGATGCCGTCTAAAGCCTTAATATATTGGCGCTTTTGGCCAAAAGCCAGGCTTTTACCTAAGGGAAAATGCATTTTTAGATTATCAAGTTTAATCAATACTTTGCTCATGATTACACCTCGTATCCGGAAAAAAGCAGCGCAAGCTATGATTAGGCTCTAGCTGCTTAAGCGGCGGTTCTTGTTCTTTGCAAATTGCTTGAGCAAAATTACAGCGTGGGGCAAATTTGCAGCCGGGCGGCAAATCCCAAGGATGCGGCACATTGCCGGCTATCGAAAATAGCCTTTTTTGGCCTTTGGCCACCATATCCGGCCTGCTTTGCAAAAGCGCCTGCGTATAAGGATGCATATAAGTAGTATTATTATCAAAAATATCAGAGCTGGCTGCCTGCTCTATTACCTGGCCACAATACATAATTGCTATTTGATCGGCCATTTGCCGCATAATGCCCAAATCATGGCTAATAAACATAATCGAAGTGCTAAATTGCTGCTTAAGCTCATTCATCAAATGCAAAATTTGGGCTTGAATAGTAACATCCAGCGCCGTGGTAGGCTCATCGGCAATCAGCAATTTAGGCTTGCAGGCTAAGGCCATGGCTATCATCACCCTTTGGCGCATACCGCCGGATAATTGATGAGGATAGCTTTTGGCAAGGGCGAGCGGATTAGGAATTTTTACCGCCTGCAAAAGCTCGATAGCTTGCGTTTTAGCCTGCGCCCTATTTAGGCCACGATGCAACATTAAAGGCTCGCTAATTTGCTTTTCGATATTAAATACCGGGTTTAGGCTGGTCATCGGCTCCTGAAAAATCATGGCAATTTGATTACCGCGCATTTTGCGCAAATCATCTTGCTTAAGTGCCGAAATATCCTCGCCATCAAAAATAATTTTGCCGGCGGCCAAATACTGGTTTTTTTCAAAAAGCTTAAGTATGCTCATGGCCGTTTGGCTTTTGCCCGAGCCCGATTCGCCGATAATGCCCAAGGTTTGCCCGGCCTTAAGCTTTAAGCTAACCCCGTTTACGGCTTTAATCAGGCCATTTTTGGTTTTAAAATAATTATGAAGATTATCAATTTCCAGGATATTAGTCATTTGCTATTCCCCCGATTTTGGATCTAAGGCTTCGCGCAGGGCATCGCCCAGCAAATTAATGCTTAAAGCGGTAAATATCACAAAAAACGCAGGTATAAGCCAGCGCCACCAATAAAATTCGATAACGGCAATTTCCTGAGCGGACATTAAAATATTGCCCCAAGATGGAATAGGCTCGGAAACCCCAAAGCCTAAAAAGGAAAGCGCAGCCTCCAGCAATAGCGAAGAAGCATAGCCTAAAGTAATATTAACAATGATTAGATTAAAAATATTGGGCAAAATATGCCGCCCCATAATCACCCGATTTTTAAGCCCCAAAGCCTTAGCGGCCAGCACAAAGTCCTTTTCCCGCTCGAGCAAAAGCTGCGCCCTAATTAATCTGGCCAAAGACATCCAGCCCAGCAAGCCTAAAATTATCATAATCATATACATTTTTTGGGCCTGACTAAGGCTAAAACCCACCACATAGGAAAGGGTAATAGCAATAGGCAAAAAAGGTATCGACGAAAAAACATCGGTAATGCGCATCAAAACACTATCCACCCAGCCCCCAAAATAGCCGGATACCATCCCCACTACCAAGGCTATACTAACCGAAATAATAACCGCAATTGCCCCCACCGTTAACGAAATTCGGCCGCCATGAATAATACGGCTAAAAAGATCGCGCCCAAAATGATCGGTACCAAAAATATAGCCATCATTGCCCCAAGCATAAAGCTTTTGCGCATCGCTTTGGGCATAAAACTGATAATAATCGCCAAAAATTTGGCTAATAGTAGGCATTTGCGGCAAATTTTGCTGATTAAAGTCATTACTGCCCCAAATAAGCACTTCGCCGGCTGCTGTTTGCGCCATAAAATTACGATAACCGCCCGCGATAGCCACAATATCATCATTAAGCGGCGGCAAATCATTAAGATTATCCTGCGAGCTGCCCCAAACTTGCAAATCGCCATTATTATCAAGAACCAGCACATTACGATCGGTAGCGGCAATGGCCTTAACTTGGCCTAAATCAGCCGGCATATTTAAGGCAAATTCGCTGCCCGGATCGCCAATAATATGCAGCGAGCCATCATCCAGCAACAGGGCAATATTATTATCGCCGGCGGCAAAATCAATAATACGGCCCTTTAAATCGGCGGGGATTAGCAAACTAGTTTTGGCCTGCATACTGCCCCAAATATAAAGGTTTTGATCGCTGCCTAAAAGCGCCGTCCAATTGGTACTGGCCTCGGCTTTAAGCACCTGCAAATTGCCGCCACTAAAGGCCTGGGCAATATCAAAGGGCAAATCGGTTTGACCATTACTGTTAAAACCCCAGCTATAAAAATTATTTTGATCATCAATAGCCAAAATATGATTACCACCGCAAGCAATCTCCACAATATTGCTACTAACAACCTCCGGCGGAATATCAAAAATATGGCCGGAAACATTAACTTGCTCTTTATTAGGCTCGCTACCCCAAAGATAAAATCGCCCCTCCTCGTCAATAGCCGCACTAAAGGAAATACCGGAGGAAATTTTTTTGATATCTAAGCCATTAAGCTCTTGCGGAAAGCTAAGATAATTAAAAGACGGGCGCAAATTGGCATGGCTAAGATCGGTATAAGCAGGGTTTAAAGGTTTAAGCGCCGAGCCGATAAAGCAAAATGCCAAAACCGCCAAAAAGCCAATAGCACCCAATATAGCCAGCTTATTTCTAAGCAGCTTATAGATAATGGTTGCCATCGGCGTTTGAATAGATTTTTTTAATTTTAAATTATGATTAGTCATATTTATGCACCAATTGTGTTAATAGTAATCAATGCCTCACTGCAATTTAATACGAGGATCTACCATGGCATAAATAATATCGGCAACTAAAACCGAAACCAAACTTAAAAGAGCATAAAATAAATTAAGGGTAGTGATAAGCTGATTATCACGGTTTAGCACCCCTGTAATCATTAAACGACCTATGCCATTATAACCAAAAACAGTTTCGATAATGGCCGAACCTGCAAAAAGCGAAAATAAAGTACCCACTATTATAAAAGAAACCGGGATTAAAGCATTCCTAAAGGCATGTACATAAATTACCACTTTTTCGCTTAAGCCCTTGGCGCGAGCTGTACGAATATAATCCTGGCTAAGGGCATCGATCATGGCATTACGCACATATTTGATAGCACCTGCTAAGCTAATAATGGTAAGGGTAATTATCGGCAAAGCCAGCGTGCGCAGCCATTCTATAAATAGGGCGCTGCCGCTATGGGTAGCAGGATTTGGCATACCGCCCATCGGTAGCCAGCCTAAATTAATGGCAAAGATAAAAATCAAAAAAATTGCCAAAAAAAACGAAGGTATTGAATAAGCAATTAAAGAAAATATTTGCCAGCCATTATCAAATAAAGATAAACGCTTAGTTGCACATTTAATACCAACCGGAATGGCAATTAATAAGTACAAAAAGTTAACGCCCAAATTTAGGATAAGCGTATTGCGCATTGGCTCGCCAATAACCAGCGATACCGGGCGTTTATAGGTATTAGAATAGCCAAAATCGCCTTCAAAAATGCCTTTAATCCAAGCAATATACTGCCTAAATAGGTTCTGATCTAAGCCTAATTTTTGCTTCATGGCCTCGTATTGGGCATCATATTGATCAAGCGGCAAATCGGGGGGCAACATTAAGGCTACCGGGTCGCCGGGCATCATTTTAACTATCGCAAAAATCAGCACCGATACCATAATCAGCACCGGGATTAGAATTATTAAACGCTTAATAATATATTTTAGCACAATATCACCCGCAAATTTTCAATCGCAACTTTATAATTACTTTTCGCTTTTGCTAATTTGGCAAATCAGGTTTTCGTAGCCGGCATAGGGAGTAGAATAAAAATTATCCACATTTACATGCACAATATCATAATATTCATTAGAATAAAGCGGCACCTGAGCCATTAATTGATTAAAGCGCACTTGATAATCAAACCAAGCATCCAAAAAGCCCTCTTTATCATTAGGATCGGTAGTGCGCATGGCAATAATTAGCTGATCTAGCTCGGCATCGCTTAATTGAGGCTTATTGATATTGGTGCCTAAAAAATCAGAATGCCAAGTATAATAACGATCGAAAACCGAGGAAAAATTGGTGGCTAGGCTAAAGGTATTATAAATACGCTGATCACCTAAAGCATAGGCCGCATAATAATTTGTAAGCACGGCATTCCAATCGCCCACATCTAGGTTAAACTGCATGCCAACCAGCGGCGCATTGGCCGCATACTGAATTTCGATAATTTCGGTTAATACATTTTCCTGCGATAAATGATTAATGGTTAAAGGCTCGCCGGCCGCATTATGGCGCAAATAGCTGCCATCGGCTACGGCCTTGCTGCTATCAAAAGCGGTTAGGCCATCGGCTTCAAAAACCCATTCGCTTTGATCTAAGTATTGATTGGCCGTATCGATATTAAAAGATATCGGCTGCAAGGCAGCTTGCAATTCGGCGGCTGTTTCCTGATACATCCATTGGCCGATACCATATTCAGCATCTACGGTGCTACCATAGCCACCCAGCACATGCTCCACAACAGCATGCCTATCGATAAGCGAGGCTAAAGCCCAGCGCACATTGACATCGGCAGTGGGGCCTTCATCGCACATCATGGCTAAATAGCCATAGCCTACCCGCAAATAAGCCTGCTGATAAGTACTTGCGGCAGCCTTGGCAGCCTCGATTTTTTCGGCCTCTACCACGCCTTCTACCATATCTACTTCGCCAGTGATTACCCATTCCACATCGGTTTCAATCGGCACCGATTTTTGAACTATATATTTTAAAGTGGGCTTATTGCCATCCATATCGCCCTTAAAATACTCATTTAATTCCAAGGTTGCAATTTGGTTTTCGAAGGATACAAACTTATAAGGGCCGCAGGTAATGGTGGGCGCATAACGCTCGCCGGCGGCAATTCTACTGCAATTTGCAGCTAAATCGCCCTCGCTAAATTCCAAGCTAATGCCTTGCTCATTGCTAATAATTTGAGCCCCCGGCAAATAAGTATCAAAGTGAATGGGCGAGGTCATTACATGCACGGTTTCCCAATAATAGGGCAGCTCGGCGGCATCAATGGTTAAAGAAAACTGCCGATCGTCAATTAATTGGGCACCGGCAAAAGTGGCGGTTAAGCCCTCCTTAAAATCGCTATAACCAAGCAAAGCATTGCTGCCTACCGAATCAGCACCGGCAACCGACCACTGCGGGGACGAAAACCAAAGAACCGAGGCCAAATAATCCCGCGCGGTAATTGGATCGCCATTATTCCAAAAGATATCATCATGCAAGGTAAAGGTATAAGTTTTATTGCCCAAATCATCAGTAGCGGTAGCTACATTTTCTACCGCAACCGTATTAAGCACAATGGCACCTTGGGCATCGATTTCATAGGTATTCATATAGCCTGCGGTTAGCACTTTAATTGATAAATCATAGGCATTATTACCAAAACCGCTGATAAAATCGCCGCTCATTTCCTGCACGCCCACCATTAAGGTATCCAGCGGCACGGTAGAGGCGCTAATAGCCGGGGCATCGCTAGGGCTATCGCTTGCGGCATCATTTTCGGCAGCAACTTCGCTACCTGCCTCGGGGGCGGGGTTATCGGCCGAATCGGCACAGGCAGTAAATAGGCCAATAGATAAGGCCAAAACTAATAATAAAGACCATAAATGTTTCATTTTTTGCTCCATACTTTCATTAATTATTTGCCTTAGCCGCTGTTTGCAATTTTGAGCAATAGCAGCTAGCCATTAATTTAATTTTATCATATATTAATATGATTGTAAATGATTTTTGCCTTTAAATATGTAATAAAAGCCTTTAACAGCTTATCAATAGAGGCTGTCGCAGATGAAACTACGCGACAGCCTCTTAGTAATAGCAAATTATGGTCTTAAAAGCTATTATAGTTTAATAGCTTTTGTGGCAATACTGGAGCAGATATGCTTATCAAGCACCTCGGCCTGGCAAATATCCTCGTAAAAGCCGATTATCGCAAAACCTAATTTGGTTTGGCCGCCAATTAAGCTTTCTAAGCTATGGCCAAATTCTAAGGTTTCATAATTGTCTAGCCGCTCTTTAAGCCGCTCAGGCTTTAATTGCTCCAGATCGGAATAGGGTATTTTATTGGCTACCGTTAGCAGGCCATTATCAAGATCATCCATATCAAAAATAAATAATACGGGGTTGACAAAGCCGGCCAACAGCAAACCACCCTTTTTAAGCACCCGATAACATTGCTGCCATACCGGCTCGGGATTGGGGATAAAGCAATTGGAAATCGGATGAAAGATTAAATCAAAACTTTCGGCGGCAAATTGGGATAAATCATGCATATCGCAATTGATAATTTCCATATTAAGTTTATCGCGCTCATTTACCATGCGATCATGATTAAGCTGGCTTTCGCTAATATCGGCCAGCGTTACTTTTGCCCCTAAGGCCGCCAAAACAGGCGCTTGCTGGCCGCCACCGCTGGCTAGGCATAGCACTTTTTTGCCCTTAATCGGCATATACCAATCTTGGGGTACGGCTTTGGTATTGGTAAGCAAAATGGACGAAAGCCCTTGGCGTGCTTTAGCTATTATTTCCGCACTTACCGGCGTTGCCCATTCGGCCAGATTGGTTTGGCCGGCTTTATTCCAGGCTATGGTATTGTGTTTAGTGATATCCATGGTTTGCTCCTTCTTTTTACTACCTTGGGGGGCTCTGCCCCCCAAACCCCCTGCAATTTTTTGGTAAAAAATTGAGTAAAACTTTTAGAGGATTTTGTCTAGGCCACAGGTTAGGCCTGTTAGGTTTTTTATTTTTCTTACTGCCAGTAATAAACCCGGCAAGAATGATTCCCTGCTTACTGCATCATGGCTGATGGTTAGGATTTGGCCGGTATCACCAAAAATAACTTCCTGGCTGGCTACATAGCCATGTAAGCGCACACTATGCACCCGCATCCCTTGATAATTACCGCCACGAGCAGCAGCAATTTTTTCGAATTCATGGGGATTGCCTTGCTCTTGCTCTTTTCTAATCTCGGCTATGGCCTCTAAGGTGCTTAGGGCTGTGCCCGATGGCGCATCCAATTTTTGCTCATGATGGCGCTCGATTACTTCCACATGCGGAAAATATTGCGCCGCCTCCTTGGCAAAACGCATCATTAATACTGCGCCTAAGGCAA
The DNA here is from genome assembly GCA_964372025.1 of uncultured Peptococcaceae bacterium. Lineage (GTDB taxonomy): Bacteria > Bacillota > Dehalobacteriia > UBA4068 > UBA4068 > CAYJBP01. The sequence goes on from CAYJPF010000043.1 coordinate 15,628, forward strand.
AATTGGTGGCCCAAAATACCGGCGCTCCGCTTTGCTTTGCTAAATTGTCAATCTCCTGCAATTCATGCTCGTTTAGGCCGGTTGTGCCCACCACCGAGGCTAAATTATGCTGCAATGCTATGCGCAAATTTTTCATTATTGCCTGCGGATTGGTAAAATCGACCATCACATCCGGCTGATTAGCCTTAATCGCTGCTGCTAAATCATCTGCTATCAATAAGCCGCTTGGCTCGCCACCTGCTAATATGCCCATATCACGGCCACAATGGCGAATATCTACCGCTGCCACCAGCTCTAAATCTGTAGCTTCCATTATGCCGGCTGCCATTGCTTTGCCCATTTTTCCGGCAGCCCCGTTTAATAATATTCTAATTTTGGTCATTGCGCTTTCCTCCTAAGCTTAGTTGGCATATATTTCCCTATTTAAGCTAAAAAATCCTGCTCAAATAGATAAAATGCCCAGCCGGGAAAGCCATACTTAAGCCTCGATATCAACCACCACAACCTCAGCGCCAACCTTCTTTACCGCCGTCCAGGGTATCGAAATTTGCCGCCTTTGGCTAGCACCACCAAAAAAAGAGCGGGGCGGCGGCAGGATAATCTCCACTATCCGGCCGCTTTCCGGCTCAATTAATAAATCCGAATCACCAGCATTACCCAAAATATCACCATCATATAAATTGATGATTTTTTTCTCTGCAAACTCGCTTAAACGCATATTTATCACCTCTTGCTCAAATATATGCAAAGTTAAGCTTGTTTATGCCCATAATTTAGCTAAATCCAAAGGCTCGTCCACCGGCCCCACTATCGATGCCAAAGCTTGCTCGGGCTTGATTATCCTTTGGCCAATTCGGGCGATATCTTCCATTGTTACGGCATTAATTTTGGCTAAAGTGTCGTTTAAATCATAGATTTTGTTACGAGTTAATAAAGTTTTACCTAATTTATTCATCATAGTGCCGGTATTTTCTAAGCCTAAAAGCAAAGCGCCCTTTAATTGCTGCTTGGCACTATTTAATTCTTCGGCAGAAATATTGCCGCTAGCTGCAATTTCATTAGCCATTACCTGGGCTAATTCATTAAGATTTTGGGGGCGGGTGGAGGCATAACAACAAAAATATCCGGCCTTTGCATAATTGCTTAGATAAGCATATGCGCTATAGCTTAAACCACGCTTCTCGCGCACTTCTTGGAAGAGGCGCGAGCTCATGCCGCCGCCTAAAATATTTGTTAATAAATGTGCACCATAATAATCATCGTCATTTTCGTCGATGCCATTAAAGCCTAAGCAAACATGCACTTGCTCGATATCTTTATTGATAAATACACTACCACCGCTTGCAGGCGGCACACTATTGCTTAAGGCAATGGCCGCTTGCTTGCCGGCAAATTGGCCAAAGTATTGTTCTAAGGTAGCAATTACTTTAGCCGGCTCGATATGGCCAACAATAGCTATTACCGTATTGGCAGGCACATAGCTTTGTTGATAAAATGTTTGCATAGCAGCAGCATCAATATTCTGCACCGTTTCTTTAGTACCAATTACCGGGCGGCCATAAGGGTGGCCTGCCCATAAGGTAGAGGTAAACAGATCGTTTACCAAATCATCGGGGGTATCCTCGTACATATTAATTTCTTCGATAATAACATTTTTTTCCATATTAAAATCGGCTTCGGCTATTTGCGAATTTAAATAAATATCGGCCAATAAATCAATGGCTAAATGCCAATCTTCGTCTAAGCAACGTGTATAAAAACATGTATATTCTTTGCCGGTAAAAGCATTAATAATACCGCCAACCGAATCCATAGTTGCGGCAATATCTTTGGCCGAGCGCTTAGCCGTACCTTTAAAGAGCATATGCTCTAAAAAGTGGGATATTCCCGCCAGCTTTTCCTGTTCCCAAACCGAGCCCATTTTTGCCCAAATACCGGTCGAAACCGAGCGGCAATGGGGCATATATTCGATAATAACTTCCACCCCGGAGCTTAACTTATATCTATTTGTCATATTTTCGCCTCCACGTTTAGTAATTAACCTTTCGGCATTATTTGGCCAATTCCTTTTTTGATATTTAATGGCCAGCTTAAAGCATCTTTAATATTGATAAGCCAGTTTTCTGTCTTTAATAATAATTGTTGGCCAAAACTTAGTTTAGGTGCCGGCATATCAGTGGCTGCCAAAAGCGATAAGGAGGCCAATTCCAAGCCTTGCTGATTAGTTATTCTTAGGCTGCCAATATGCTGATTTTTAACTATTGGCGCAGCTAAAGCACTTGGCAATTGCCAATCATAAATTAGCAAATCCTGCTGATTATAGCTAAGGCTTAAATCGGCCGCCGCCAGCAAATTTAGATTACGGCCATCCTCAAGCGGTATATTGGCCATAATTTGATTTTGCTTATAGATAGCAAGCTGCCGATAATTGCTAAAGCCATATTCCAGCAGCAAAAGGCTTTCGGCATAGCGATCGGGGCTATTTAAAACCACGCTGATAAGTTGGCGGCCATCACGCTCCATAGCTGCTATTAAGCAGCTTCCTGCTGCATTTGTGGTGCCTGTTTTTAGGCCAATAATATCTTCTTGCCAAAGCAATTTATTGGTATTTTTTAGATAGCGGCTGCTATTACCGCTGCCGATTTGAGTTTCTTTGGTGGCCACAATTTCGGCCAGATAATCATTGGCCAGCAGATGGCGACTGATTAATGCCAAATCGGCCGCATTAATTTGATGGCCATCGGCCGGCAGGCCATTGCTATTTTCGAAATTGGTGCTATAAGCACCTAATACTGCGGCTTTAAGGTTTAGCCAATAGATAAAAAAGGGTTCGCTGCCGGCTAAATTTTCGGCAATGGCATGGCAAGCATCATTACCCGATTGGATTAAAGCCCCTTGTAATAAATCGCCTAAGCTTAGATTTTCGCCGGCTGTTAAATTGATAGACGACTCACCCACCGCCGCTGCTGCTGCGCTGATATGGCAATTTTGCTGATAGTCGGCCATATCGATAGCGGTTAGGGCGGTGAGGATTTTGCCGGTGGAGGCCGGCGGCAAGGCGTCCCAAGCATTTTTTTGCCAAAGGATGCGGCCGCTATCGGCATCTATGACAATGGCGGCTAAGGCATTAACGGCTAAGGCCGGCTCATTATCGGCCGGAAGCAGTTGCATATAGTCATTATTTGATGGCAAATTGGGGGAGGTATCAATATAAGTAGCCCCGGTTAAACCGGGGCTAAGCAGCATCAAAAAGATTAAGTTTATTTTAAAGGCCAATATTTTGGGAAACCGTAACAAAGTTGTATCCCTCCAATTGCAATTCAACCAAAATTGTTGGTAAGGCTTCTAGGGTGGTGGCGGTTGGGTGAGCTAGAATTATTGCTCCGTCGTGGATATTTTGTTTAACGCGTTCGATGATTACCGCGGCTTCGGGTTTTTGCCAATCGATGGTATCAACGCTCCATAGGATTGTGGTATAGCCTAGGTCGGCGGCGGCTTGCAGCACATGTTGTTCGCTTTCGCCCGAGGGTGGCGCGAAGAGGTTGGGTTTGATGGTGGTTGCAGCTTCTATGGCGGCTTCGGCTTTGAGGATTTCGCTGATATTTTTATCGTAGCTATCATTATTGGGGCTACTGTGGCTATAGGCATGGTTACCGATTTCGTGGCCGGCATTAGCGATTTGCGCTGCTAGTTCGGGGTTTAGTTCTGCCCAGCGGCCGGTTAAAAAGAAGGTAGCTTTGATATTATGTTCTGCTAGAACATCGAGCATGGCGGGCAGGTATTCTTCGCCCCAATCCACATTAATGGTAAGCGAGATTTGTTTTAGGCCGCTATCGCCTTGGCGATATGGTGCGAGGGTAGTAGTTACCGGTTGTAAAATGCTATTGAATAAGAAGATTATCGAGCTAAACAGCAATAGTAAAACGAGAATGATTAGATAGGTTTTTTTACTAAAGTAGAATGTGCGCATAATTTCACCACTTTCGCAATTTTATTTTAATAATTATGCTAAGCCCGGAGATATTATGCTAAACTTGCATAAAAAGACTAATATAACAAATAAGACAACCAAAAAAAACTCTAAAAGTTTTTGCTTTTGCTTTTTTCAAAAAGCAAAGGTCTTAATCTTTTGAACTTAATCTTTTAATCTTTTAATCTTTTTCTTTCAATTCCCTAAAAGAGGGTGATGCAGGCAAGATAGGAGTATTGGGCGCTAAAAAAACGTATAATCGAATTGATAAAATTGAAAGAAAGCTGCTATTTTTATTTGCTGTGCAAATAAAAATGAAGTGCTCTACGATAATGAAATTATCAAGCAAACCTAATGCTTAAGAAGGCAAACCTAATACTAAAGAAGGCAAACCCAATATTAAAGAAGGCAAACCTAATACTAAAAAAGCCAAAATTCAATTTCCCGTGAGGGGATGGAAGGGGGGGGATGGAAAGGGGGGGCTTGCCCCCTTGCATTGTTAAATTGCAGCGTAAGCTGCCAATATTCTTTCCCGGTTCTGGGAAGAATATTGCTCAGGCTGGCAAAAAAACGTAGTTTT
>CAYJPF010000043.1:20187-20536 GCA_964372025.1 uncultured Peptococcaceae bacterium
ACGTTTAAAATCTATACCATAAAAAGGGGGCTGTCGCATTAATACATATGTCGGTGATTTTACACAAACACAATGTAGGGGTCGATGCCAACATCGACCCGAAAACTATCAGTTTCGGTCTGATGCAGGCATCAGACCCTACAAATACATTGTCTGTTTTATGCAGTTTTTCCTTAATGCGATAGCCCCTTCTTTTCATCCATGACGCTTGCTGGTTGCTTGCTTGATCTTGAGGGCTGTTTTGGCTATCGCCAAAAGGCGCCGGTTTTAAGCCAATTTTCTTTCCTTGCTGCCTTTTTACCTTTATTTTGATTTGCTTGCTTAGTTTTTTAGTTGGCTTAAAACCTTT
>CAYJPF010000044.1:0-20413 GCA_964372025.1 uncultured Peptococcaceae bacterium
TAACTTTTTTTTGGGTTTGCTATTGATTTTTCTTAGCAGGTTTTTACAAAAAAAGAACGAAATAATCTTTTGAACTTAATCTTTTAATATCTTTCAATTATATATAGGTAAGCACCGCAGCAAAGAAGCAAAAGGCGCAACAAAAGGGTGCTGTCGCAAATAAAACTATTTGTGATAGCACCCTTTTTTTGCAAATAATTGTTATTGGTTGCTTGCTTGATCTGGAGGGCTGTTTTGGCTTTGCCAAAAGGCGCCGGTTTTAAGCCAATTTTCTTTCATTGCTGCTTTTTTTCCTTTATTTTGATTTGCTTGCTTAGTTTTGGTATTGGCTTAAAACCTTTTTAAGACCTTGGGGGCTCTGCCCCCAATACCCCCGCAATTTTTTGTAAAAAATTGAGTAAAACTTTAAAAATGAGTTTTGTGATAGCCCCTTTTATCCGTTTATCTGATTTAATAATTTGGTTTGACAATGGGCAATTAAAGGACGGTTTTTTACAGCATTAAAAATAAATAATAACCTTTCATAACAAGCGCCCGGCTCATGATTATGGGCCAAGAGGCGGCTGTATAGTTGATAGGCTAAGGCATAAGCCTCTTTTTCTACATAAACTTGACCGGCCTGCTTGAAAAAATGCATGGTTTGCACCGGAGTATATCTTTGTGCCAGCTCTTGTAAATTATCATCAAATTGCTTAATTGTAAGCGCGGCCATACCCTTATTCTGCTTTTTAGATTTGGGATACTCACAGTACTTAGTATTAACTAAATCCATAATCTCTACCAGCTCATCAAAAAATACTTGATACTTTTTATGCAAATTATCTGCTTCATCCTTAAGATAACCCTGCGCCTTCTCGGCCACAATTAACATTAATTGCAAATAAACTTGCTCGATATATCCCTCTTCCAATTGACGGCTAGTTAAATGATATGCCTGCTCTACCTGGCCTAATCGCAAATGCGCCAAGATTTTTACCGGCCAAATACTGCTATCGGCATGGTCTAAATTATCGGTATTTATAGCCAAAATATCAGCATAACGCTCATTATCTTGCAAATATTTACTGCGCACCACAAAACATAATTTAGTATTTAATTGATATGTATAAGTAAGCCTATCGGCAACCTCCTGGCCTGCCACAAAGGCTATCGATTGATAATTATTTGCATAAATATTAATCGTATCCATGCTCATCTCGGTTAGCTGCCTACCTTCAAAAAAGGCATCTAATACCACTTGATAATGGACTAAAAGTTGCTTGTTTTGTTGATAAAATGTAGAATCTTGGCTGATAATCGCACAAATAAATAAATGCCTGGCTACCATCTCTTGATTGGCTTGATCATTCATCTTAAGCGCTTTATCAATCGATTCCTCCATATTACCACTTAAAAGTAAGGTGAATAAATAATCGCCTTTAGTTGCCTTGCCGGTTTCAATTAATTTGCGAACAAAGAAAATATAAACCTCCCGCAGGCCTTCTAGCTGCAGATTACGGATTAGCTGAATGATTTTAATCGGCTTATCCAATTCCATAATCGAATATAAAAAGCTTATAATCTCGGTAGGGGGCTGATCCTTAATCACCGATAATAAAATTCTTAGTACATCATCAAATAAAATAGGATAGGTTTGCAGGGCTTTAACCGCATAATCCATCGCCTCGATACGCTCGCCCCTGCGCCAAAGGGCATTGGCACAATATACATATAAATTTGCCCACACCAAACAATAGGCATCATTAGGATCCCGCTTGGTATTTTGTAAGTATTGGTTAGCCTCGGCAAAACTATTTAATAATAAATCCTCTTGATTGTCTAATAAAGCATAGTATAACGGACGAATTAATTTTGTGCCGGGATAGGTAGGGCATTTTTCCTCCATGGCTATCACTATATTATTAAAAACCATTTTGCGGCTGGTTTTATTGCGCATTTTAGAGTAAACCTCTATCGCCATAAAGAAAAATTGCGGAAAAACTGTGGCATAATAATGACAAAGCAAATCGATAGTTTGAGGATGAGTAGCTATAAACTCGACATGCTCGAAGGCATCTTGTATTTTACCCTGATTTACATATTCGCGGGCAATATAATAATGGCTGATGCCCTCTTCCATAGCATTATTGGGATTAGCAATAACTTGCTTTAAAAGTACCACATTTCGTTCCAGCTTTTTGGCAAAAATGCTCTGGGAATAGCCATAATGCAGAATGCTTATATTACTGATAAAACGGGTATTCTCCAGGGGATTACCATTGCAAGATAGGCTTTCGTGAATGCGCCCAATATAATATAAATCCTCGCGATTTCTAAAAATGCGAGCTACCGGGGCTGTTCCTTTGCTTAAATTAGTATCATTATCAATATTATTAATGGTGATAAAAATTACATCGGCATCGGGATCTTCAAAAAATTTGCTCATCTGGATGCGGATATCGGCATCTATTTTAGGCTTAAAACATTCATCAGCATCTAAAAAATAGATAATATCGCCGCTGGCTTTGCTAATCGCAAAATTACGGGCGGCGGCAAAATCGTCGATCCATTCAAAATGATATACTTCCGCCCCATAGCTTTGGGCAATCTCGACGGTTTTATCGGTAGAACCGGTATCAACTACCACCAATTGATCAACGCCATCTTTAATGCTTTCGATCGAATCAGCTAAAAATTGCTCCTCGTTTTTAGTAATCCAAATTGCAGAATATTTCATATTATACTCTCTTTCGGACAAAAATTTTCTTTAAAATTATATGCTAAAAGGTGGGGATTATTACTGCTCATTTTTTTTAAGGCTGGCCAAATCAAAAGAAACCAATGGCGCTGCCATGGCTAGCTTATTGGTATCGATTGTAGCCTTAAGCAGCTCTTCACGGAAAATTTTTGTAGTTTTAGGGGCATCAATGCCCAGTTTGATTTTATCGCCATCGATGGCTAAAATGGTGATTTTAATATCTTCACCTATGATAATGGTCTCATTTATCTTCCGTGACAGTACCAGCATTAGCCGCATCCTCCTTCATATATTGGCATAAGGCCGCAAAAATTGGGTGGCGCACATTATAATTGCCGGTGCTAAGCAAAATTTGCTTAGCCGCCCCGGTTTTGCTATTAATGATAATTGGTGCTGCTAAATTGGCCGTCATTTGCTCTAGGCTTTCCGGCACTACAATAACACTAAAGATAAAAATATCTTCCGGGCCATCAATTTTTAGCTCGGCCACATCATCATCGGCTATATCAAAAATATAGTCTTTTTTAATCAAAAATGTATTGATAATCGGCAGGCAAATATCGCTGCTTTCGGTAGATTGCAGCCAGTTAATCGGGTTTCCTTCTTCAAATTGCAGGATGATAAAATCATGATAATCGTCTAAGCCCGGCAAACCTTGTTTGAAATTTACAATCTTCTTCTGGTCAATTTCAATAGTGCCGAAACGCAATGTTTCGATCTGCATTAAAAACACCCTTTCTTACTGCTATTTTTAAATCAAAGCAAGCAAAATTGGCGGATTAGTTAAAACGGTTAACCAATTTGCCCATAATACTATGCTAAGGGTAAGTAGGTTTAATCCCTTTTAAAAGAGTCCGCCTAATATAGTTATCGATTGATATTTTTTAGGCCTCCATATCAACTTGGCGACCCACCGAACTTAAAATAGCACTTTCCACAACGGTAATTTTGATATATGGACGATCGCGCAGGAAAATCTCCACCGAATGGGGCTCTACCGTAACGCTGGGCAAAAACTCGCCATCCCATTCCACCTCTAGCTGGGAGTTTTCCCAATTGATGCTGATATTGCCGGGTGTCCATTGAATATTGGGTTGGCTTTGTGGCATTAGCCCTAAATTAATATCGGTTTGGCCTTCGGCATAAGTTTTTTGCTTGGCCAATTGGGCAACCCGATTACCACCCATTTCGATTTGGGAAAGATAACTGCCATCATTAGCCGCCTCAGAAGTATATTCCAACATTAATTGTTGGGTTTCTCCTGCTATTTCTTTAGTTTTGGCTATAACGGGAGTTAAGCCTGATTCTGATCGTACACGCTGCCAATCAACTTCAAATTCCGGATCTTGCATTTCCATTTGCATTTGCGGTGGCTGATTGCCACCAATAATACGCATTTGTGGGCGAGGGGTAGAGATTTGCACCGCTGCATTAGTGGTTTTAATCTCGATTACCGCTCTTTGTTGTTCAATTTGCAGTTGAGAAATAGTTGACATTTTTTTCACCTACCAAAAAAATTTATTACTTATGACATTTATAATTATGGATTATCTAAGAAAATCCATTAAAGTGGGCTGAATAATATAGGCACCGGTTGAAAGTGCCGCCTTATAAACTGCCTCGGCCATTTTATAATTCATAATAATTTCGGCCTGGTCGGCATCCTCGGCATCGGATTTCATCATTGTATAATTTAAAAAGTCCTGCTCGTAGCGGCTGCTAATCATGTCCATTCGATTATCTCGGCCGCCAATTTCGGCAGCTATTGATAGCACATGCTCTTGGGCAACTTGTAAAGGATCGATATAGTTTTGCAAATCCTCAACCTGATTGCCATGTTTTACGGTATTATAAAGATTATCGAGCATATTAAAAATATTATCCTCGCCATAACCTACCATGCTAATGCCGTTTACCGTAACCGGAATTTGCAAATCCAGGCCAATGGTAAAACTTAAATTATCATCGCTTAAATCGGCAAAAAGGGCAGCTGCATCGGCATCGCTCATGGTGGGATCAGTTGGTACTACTTCGCCCACTGCGGTGCCGGTGGTTTGGGTTAGGTTGATACCGCAAAAATGTAAATCGGTACGGGTAACCTCGATAGTGGGGCTTTCGAAATATTCCGGGCGATAATACATCGCAATTGATAAATCATAGCCATCGGATTTGGGATCAAAAACCTGATTGTTTTGCTGGCCGGGGGCAAAATAGGTGGCGATATCGGCCGGATCCAGCTTGCCGGCTAAATCTATGGTGGGATCTATATAATTGGGATTAGCTTCATCGGTGGTGGTAGTGGTGGTAGAGAAGGGGGCGCTCATTTGGCCATCAGGTGGCGGAAAACTACCGGTTGTATTATAATTACCAAAAACAAACTTGTCACCATAAGCCGAGTTTAACGAACTAACTAATTGCTCCTGCATCTGCTTATAATAGTAGGACATTTGTTCGCGATCATAATCGGTTTTTACATCGGTGGCGGCATCTACTGTTTGCTCATAAATATTTTTAAGTATTTCGTTTACTTCCATTACGCCGGTTTCGGTTTGGGTTAGCCAGCTTTGGGCTGTGCTTAAGCTGCGCTGATATTGCTCCAAACGATCCAGCTTATAGCGGGATTGCAAACTATAAATTACCCCAACCGGATCATCGCTGATATTGGCAAATTTACGATTGGTGGCCAATTGGTTTTGAATTTTGCCCAAGGTGGCCATATTCATATTTAGATTATTCATAAAGCTGCTAACCAGCATTGAATTGGTAACGCGCATATTAAAACCTCCTGATTAATGGCAAATTAGCGGTTATTAACGGCCAACTAAGCCCATACTGCTAATAATTGTTTCCAAACATTCGTCCATGGCCGTAATTACCCTAGATGCACCATTATAAGCATGTTGATAGCGAATCATATGGGTCATTTCCTCATCGAGGGATACACCCGATATCGAAATGCGCTGATTATCAACGGCTAGGGTAGTTGTGTACTGGGTTTCGCTCATAATTTTGCTATGTTCTAAGGTTTTGGCAACTTCCAAAACCAGGCCGGTCATAAAGCCATTATAGCTGCTATCTATGCCCGGGATATTGGTTTTATCAATCAAAGCGCTAATTAAAAGCATATTTTCATTATTACCGGCGCGGGCATTTTCGGCTTCGGTAATATCAATGGCTACACTTGATGAGGCAATATTCCATTCGCCATTAATTTGGGCAATTTCGGCACTTAGGCTTAAATCATCGATGGTGAAGGTGGTAGGATCGGCAGGCTCGGTAAAAAAGTTGATACCACTTACTGATTTGCCATCGGCATCAAGCAAGCCGCCGGATGGATGGGTAAAACCTGCCCGATGCTGCTCATTTACCGATTGAACCAAGGCCAAGGCCAAGGTATTCATCTGATTAAGAAAATAGGGCAGGCCGGGATGGGAAGGATCTTGGCTATCGCGCAAATCCATATGGCCTTGCAATTCGCCACCACCGGGATTATAATCGACGGCAGCGCCTGTAGCAGGGTCGATAACTTGGGGAATATAAAGGGGATCATCACTATATTGATTAATATCTTCGCGAATGGTCATCTCGAAGCTTTCGTCATGGCTAACCAAAACTGCATTGGGGTAGGCGGTGGTGGTTAGGCTAAAAAAGCCTTTTTCGTCGGTATCATATTCGATATCGATTAAGGATGATAATTCATCGATAAGTAGATTGCGTTTATCTTTTAAATCATTGGCCGGCTCGCCATCACGCTCGAAAATATAAATAGCCTCGTTTAGCTCGGCTATATTGGCGGTAATGGTGTTTACCTGGCCTACCACAGTTTGCACAGCCGTATTTTGGCCGGCATGCAAATCTTGCAAGCTATCATAAGCATGCTGAAAATTAGCAATTAAAGTAAGCGCCGTTTGCTTGGCATTGGTGCGTTGCTCTTTATCAGAGCTGTTTTGCACCATATCATCGAAGGAATTGAACAAATCAATAATCGAGGTTCTTAAGCTAACATCGCCCACTTCATCAAATAAAGTTTCGACATAACTTAGGCCGGTAGTGCGGGTTTGCCATTCCGAATAAATACTTTGCTCGGTACGGAATTTGCGATCTAAAAAGCTATCGCGCACTTGGTCTAAAATTTTAACCTCAACCCCGGCGCCAACTTGGCCTTCTTCGATTGGCTTTAAGGTAAAGGTAGAATTAATCGGATCAATTGATTCGGTAATTAGCCTTTGCCTGGTATAGCCTGCGGTATTTACATTGGCAATATTATGGCCGGTTACATCCAAAGCCTTTTGGCTAATCATTAAACCGGTTTTGCCTATTTCTAAACCAAAAAATGTAGAACGCATGGAATTTCCTCCCGAATTGCCAAAATATTAAGCTTCCTGATCGAATACATTGCTAATTGCAATCGATTTTTCATGCTCGAGGCCATCATTGCCATAAAAATTATTAAGCGGATCCTCGCTATGAGTACTTAGGGTGATAATCATATCATTATAATCGATGCAAGTTTCCAACAAAACTTTATTAATATTATTGATATGGCTAATTTGACTAATCAATTGCTCGAATTGCTCATGCAGCGCCTTTAGCTCGGCACTTTGCTTGATTGAGGCATAAATATACAAATCTTTTAAGGGGGTATCGCCGTTTAAATTATGGATTTGATAAATTTGCTCGCAGATAGGCAAACGCTTTTTTTCGAGGCGATTTACCTTCATTAGATGATTATTTTCGGCGCGAATTGTTTTTTCCAGCGCGGCTATATCTGCCTTAACCAAAGCCTCTTTTTTGGCCGCTACTAAAATTGCAATTTGTTGATAATGCTCTAGCTGCTCTTTAAGGATTTCGGCCAGGGCTAAAAAAAGCTCTTCCGATTGATTCATATTCTAAACTCCTTAGTTGGCTCCAGATAATCATTGGTAATTTTGGTGGCAATGGCCTGGGCATCTACCTGGTAAATGCCGGCTTTAATATCCCGGCTAAGTTTAGCAATCCGCTCTTGCTCATCGCTGCTTCGGGTTTCGATATTTTCCTTAGCTTTGGCCAAAATTGCCGAAAAACTTAAAGCTTCTTCGGAAAAAGAAACTCTATCTTGGGTTGCTATGGGTAATTGCCCGGTTTTGGTGGTTTTTTGGCTTTTATAGGCATCCATTACGGTAGCCGGCCAAATCGAATTAATTTTCATAACTATTCATCCTTACAGAATTTATTTGCCACGTCTACTTTTAACATTCATTAAAGAATTATTTTTAGGACGCTCGGTTTTTTTAGCTTTATTAGGTTCGGCAGCAGCCGGCATGGCTTCGGCCAATTTTTTGGCCAAGGCATCGCGGCAATCATTACAAATAGTACCTTGCACAATCGGCTTTTTGCAGGTTTGACAACTAAGGCCGGCTAGCGGCTGATCGGTGCTTAGGGTTTTAAATTGCAAACGCCCCTCCCGCACCAGGTGCAAAAGATATTTTTCTTCTAATTCGGTATCCTTAACAATATCTTTGATATTGCCGGTTTTGGGATTATTATAGATAAAATCACGAGCTGCTACAAAGGTAGAGTCTAGTTTTTGATGGCAGCTGGGGCAAATATTGCTGCTTTGAGCCTGAAAGGGCTTGCGGCATAATCTACATTGTATAATATTCATTTATCTCATCCTTAAATCAAATTTTAGCGGCGCATATTATTGGCTATGCCTTCCATTTCGTCGGCGGTAGTTAAAGCGCGCGAGGCCAAAGAAAAAGCTCTTTGGGCTCTAATCATATTGGTAAATTCTACGCTTAAATTTACATTAGAACTTTCTAAAACACCTTGACGCAGGGCATAATTATCGGCTTCTATCGATTCGCCGGAGGCTACCGTAGCACCAAAATAGCTATTGCCTAAGGCTTCTAGGCCGCCGGGATTGGTAAAGGTGCGAATCGAAATTTCGATTTCCTCGGCATCGGCAAAGCTAATTTCGGGGGTAGTGTAGAGGATTTGGCCTTTAGAACCAATGCTGATATCTTGGGTATCGGCCGGAAACGCAATGCGTTCGCCCTCTTTATCGAGGATAAAATGACCATTGCTATTAACCAAAAACTGCTCATCATCACCGGGGGTGAGGAAGAATTGACCGTTTTTAGTAAAGAAGTTTTCGCCGGCATCATTTTCTACTTCAAAGAAGCCATCGCCTTCTAGGGCAAAATCCAGCTCGCGGCCTGATTCGACCAACGGGCCTGCCGCAAAAGAGCGCGATACCGATAAAGGCAAGGCGCCATGGCCTTTTTGGGTATTTAAAGTTTCGTCGGCATAGGGGTAGCCGCCGGCCTCGAATAAGGCATCCTGAAAATTAAGGCGCGACGACTTATAGCCTGCGGTATTTACATTGGCGATATTATCGGCAATGGTATCTATCCTTTGTTGCTGGGAAGTAATTCCCGTTTTGGCAATAAAAATCGCTTCAAACATTATCTTAACCTCCCAATTTCGGTAACGGCTTTGCCTAAAGTTTCGTCAATCATGGTTAGCATTTTTTGATTACTTTCATAGGCGCGATAAATGGTCATCATATCGACCATTTCGCGGGAAATTTCCACATTAGAGCCTTCTAATGCACCTTGACGAATGCGATAATCGGTAGCCTCGATAGCGGTGCCGGCCGGGGCTGTATAAACATTGCTGCCCTGCTTACGCAAAGATCCTAAATCTTCAAAGGTAACCATTTGCAAGGTTGCAACCAATTCGCCATCGGCATAAATTTGGCCATCTTCATTAACACCAAAATCAGTGCCGCCTACTTGGATACGGCCATTATCGCCAATCAGATAAGAGCCATTGCCATCTACTAAATAGCCATCGGCATTTACATTAAAAGCACCCGAGCGGGTATAAGATTCGCCCTCGGCGGTATCAATTACAAAAAAGGCATCACCTTCGATAGCTAAATCGGTGGTAAAATCGGTAACTTCGATAATGCCCTGGCCAAACATGGTATGCACATAATCAACATGGGTACCAAAATTAAGTGGCCCCACTTCCGGGGTTCTATTTAAAATTTGCTCATCATTGATGCGCTGTATCATCACATCTTCAAAGCTAATCGAAACCATTTCGTCTTTTTTATAGCCGCTGGTTTCCACATTGGTGATATTATTGGTGATAACTTCCATATCTTTGCGCTGCACATCCATGCCGGTGGCAGCTATATAATAACCACGTATCATGATTTTACCTCTCAATTAAATATGCCTTAAATATTATAACGGAATTTTTGCAAATAACTTTACTAAATTTAAGGCGTTTTGGCCAAAAATAGTGGATTTTTACGGCAAATTGCTAATCGAAATCAGCAAAATTGCTTAGTTTCTTCTATTAAATATAATTGTTGCTTTAATTGCTTAAAGCGTTCTTGGCCGCCGGGATTATTGGCTAATTGGCAAAGCAATTCTTGCAAATCATTGGCTTTGGCTTCTAAATAGGGTTTAAGCAGGGGATGGCGCTTTGCCAAAAGTTGGGGGCCAAAAAGTAGCTGTCGGGCATCTAGCTGCATTTGGCCTTGCTCGGCGGCAATTATTTGATAGTACTTGCCCTTATCCCAAACTAAATCCTCGGCTGTAATTTGCCAGCCAATAGTTTGCAGATAGCCCCTTAGCAGGCTTTCATCCCTTTGGGGTTGCAGGATTAGCCTTTTGGTTTTGGCTACAATTTTAGGGCTTGCCGCCAAAATATCCTTGATTAAAAAACCGCCCATGCCGGCAATGCTAATCATATCGGCTTCGCCTAGCTGGAGGATTTTTAGGCCATCACCTAATCTAACTGCTATTTTATCTTGCAGATTATAGTTTTGTACGGCTTTTACAGCCGCTAAATAAGGGCCATTTACCTTTTCGCCGGCAATAACTTTAGGGCAAATATTATTTTTTACCAGGTAAATCGGCAAAGATGCGTGGTCGGTGCCAATATCGGCCGCCACATTATCAGGGCAAAACAAAGCGGCTACAGCCGCTAAGCGGGGGCTAAGTTTAATATCCATATTATTCCTCATCCTAAGCACGAGTCGATAATCCGAGCCCACCCTGGCGGGGCTCTTTGCCCACCTAGCCAAGGGCTGGTAGTGCCGTATGAAGCCGGCAAACTGGGATAAAAATGGGTTCGGATTATCGGCTCGTGCTTAATTTGCTAATGCGGGCATATTCCGATAAAGCATAATTATCGGTCATGCCGGCGATATAGTCGGCAATTGCCAGCTGATGATTTGTATCATAATACTCGGGAGGTAATTCGTCAATATTTTGCAGATAATAATTGAACAAAACCTCTATTTTTTGATGCAAAATTTCTTCTTCTTGTTTGGCCTCGGGGCGCATATATACGGTTGCAAATAAATGGTTACGCAAATCATCCATTTGGGCGGCCATTAAATCAGACATCTTAATCTGTGGCTGATTAAGCCCATTTTTTATTACATCTAAAACTAAATTATGAATTCTTTCGCTATGGCTTTGGCCAATAATTAAGGCTTGTTTAGGCAAATCTTTAATTATTTGGGCACGCAGGGCATCATCTAAATCATGATTAAGATAGGCAATGCGATCGGCAATTCTTACTACATTGCCTTCTAAAGTTGCGGCCATATTTTGGCCACTATGATTTTTAATGCCATCTAAAACTTCAATAGTTAAATTTAAGCCTTTACCTGCGCGTTCTATCTTTTCTACTACCCTAATGCTTTGCAAATTATGCCTAAATTGGCCTAAAATAGCGGCCAAAGCCCGTTCGCCGGCATGGCCAAAAGGGGTATGCCCCAAATCATGGCCTAGGGCAATGGCTTCGGTTAAATCCTCATTTAGGCGCAAAGCACGGGCTATAGTGCGCGAAATTTGGCTTACCTCGAGGGTATGGGTCATCCTGGTGCGAAAATGATCGCCGATCGGATTAACAAAAACCTGGGTTTTATGTTTCAACCTTCTAAAGGCCTTGCAATGGATAATTCGATCGCGATCTTGTTGATAAACGGTGCGAATTGGGCATAATTGCTCATCAATAAGCCGCCCTTTGCTGGCCGCCGATTGGCTGGCAGATGGGGATAATATTTGGGCTTCGATTTTTTGCCAATCTTTGCGCATGGTGGCCTCCTAAATTATTATTAGCTGCTTATGGCGTATTGCTTCTTATAATATATCTCGTAATTATTATCGTATAAGTTTATTTTTGGATTTAGTTTTAGCTAAATTTTTTTAGCTGTCATAAAAAATACAAAAAAACAGCACCGACATAAGTCGGCACTGTTTTAGCAGCGCTTAAATCTATACCATGCCCATGCACCATTCAACAAATAAGGCTACAATAACAACCAAGGCCGAGATTATAAAACCATGCAGCATCGGGGCAAAACCGGCCTTTTTAATATCCTTTAGCTGGGTATTTAAGCCTATTGCCGCCAAAGAAGCTACCATTAAAAAGCGGCTGATATTTTTGGCAAATAAAGAAACTTCGGCGGGAATAAGGCCAAAACTATTGATAATCGATAAGCCCAAAAAGCCCAAAATAAACCAGGGGATTATCGAGAGAAAATTTACCTTGCTAACCGCTTTTTCCTTTTGAGGATTAGCTTGAGCAGCATTTGCAGCCGAGGGAGAGGATAAAGCCTCGATTTGATCCAATTGGCTAACCTCGTATTTGGCGGCTTTTTGATTTAAGTGATTATAGGTATCCTTATAGCTGGCCTCTTTATATTTAAGGCGAATATTGATATAGGCAAAAACAAGTACGGTGGGGATAATTGTCAAAGTTCTGGTTAGTTTAACCATGGTGGCAAAATCGCCGGCGGTCTCGCTATAAGCATAGGATGCTGCAACCACGCTAGAGGTATCATTAACTGCTGTACCTGCCCATAGTCCATAGGCCATATCGCTTAAGCCAAGTAAATGGCCCATAAAGGGAAAAGCCACAATCATCAACATATCAAAAATAAAAGTGGCCGACATCGCATAAGCAATATCTTTATCCTCGGCATCGATAACCGGGGCAATAGCGGCGATAGCCGAGCCTCCGCAAATGCCTGTACCTGCGGAAATCAAATTGGATAATTTCCAATCCAGGCCTAAGGCTTTGCCGATAAAATAGCCGCCGCCAAAGCAGGTTAAAAGCGTAAAAAACATTACCGCCAAGGATAAAGCGCCAACAGTTAAGATGGTTTGAATGCTTAGCGATGTGCCTAAAAGAATAATTGCCAATTTAAGAATTTTTTTAGAGGTAAATTTTAAGCCATCTTTAAAAATAGAAATATCAAAAAAGCTATTAATAATCATGCCGATAAACAGGGCTATTACCGATGCTCCGATTAAGTGAATCGGCAGTAAACCTTCGATAAAGCCGGCAATGGCGGCAATCATAATTGCTAAAGCCAGTCCCGGTAAAATATTGCTTATTTTTTTAATCATATATCATGCTCCCTTTTTTTCTTGATTTTATCATAAAAATATAATAAAATATAATAATCATTTATTATATTTTGATAAAATATTTTTATCAAAGGGAGTGGACTATGTTAGATTATCGTATTTATACATTTTTGGAATTAGCTAATACTATGAATTATCATAAAGTAGCAGATAACTTAAATATGACTCAACCTGCAGTTACGCAGCATATTAAGTATTTGGAGGATTTTTATCAATGTAAATTATTTGATTATAGCAAGCGTAAATTGCAAAAAACCAAGCAGGGGCTAGAGCTTGAAAAATATGCGCGTAAGATTATTGCCTTAAACCTGGCCGCAAAGGAACAATTGCTAGAAAAAGACAAGCTACAGATTAATATTGGAGCTACCAAAACTATAGGCGAATATACTTTAAATAGGTTAATTGCTTCACTAATTAAGCATAATGAGTATGAGCTTAATTGTATTATTGATAATACCGAAAATTTGCTCAATAAGCTTAATCATTTTGAATTGGACTTGCTATTATTAGAAGGGTATATGGATAAAGAAAAATATCTGCATACTAAGATGTCGGAGCAGGAAATTGTGGGTATTTGTGCTCGTAATCATCCTTATGCCTACCGGGAAATTGGCTTGGAGCAAATTTTGGATCAAAATATTATCCTGCGCGAACAAGGTTCCGGCACCCGTAATGTATTCGAAAATTTTTTGCTAAACCAAGGCTATTCGGTGGATAGCTTTAAGAATAAGTCGATAATCAGCAGTAATAAAATTATTGAAAGCCTTGTTGAGCAAAATTTGGCCATCTCTTTTGTGTATCAGATTATTCAAAAGCAAAATCCTAATTTGGCTTATTTTAGAATTAAGGATAAGCAAATTTGGCATGAATTTAATTATGTTTTTTTAAATGCCGGTAAGGCGCAGCTTATTATTGATTTGATACCTGGTGGCTAGGGGCGCTGCCCCCAAACCCCTGCAATTTTTTAGCAAAAAATTGAGTAAAACTTTTTATACTATTGCCAAAACTGCTAGGGCACTTATGCCCGGTAAGCCTAACATTGCACTAACTGCAAGCGTAAAGCTGTTTAATGGTAACAGTAATTGGCCTTGGCCAAGGCCTATATTTAATAAACTAAGCAAGGCCAGCCCTAAGGCTGTATTAATCAGCAGGTAAATGCCCAATTTGCCCATTTTTAATGGGCTAAGGCTAAAGCCTAAAACTATAATTAAACCGCTTGCCAATAATAATAAAATTTGCCATAATGCCATTTTATAGCCTCCTAAATGGTCTTTTTTCTTATTTATATGCAATAAGCAGCTGGCAAATACCATAAAATATATTGCTAAAGCCTTTATTATTAGTTAAAATTATGTTATGATCAGTATAAATAAAATTTGAGGTGATATTGATGACTAAACAATATGCCAGCATCTTTAATGATGTATTAGGGCCGATTATGCGTGGGCCTTCCAGCTCGCATACGGCGGCGGCGGCCAGAATTGGGATAACCATGCGCCAAATGATCAAAGGCGATATCAGCGATTTTATTATCGAATTTGATCCTAATGGCTCTTTGGCTACCACCTATCATAGCCATTATTCGGATATCGGCTTAGAGGGCGGCATTTTAAATATGGCTCCGGATGATCCGCGCTTACTCATTTCCCCTCAATTGGCCGCAAAAGCCGGCATTAATGTACAATATAAAATTGTCGATTATCCGGCTGACCATCCCAATACCTATCGGATGCAATTAGTTAATAAGGATGGCCAAAAAATTAAGGCTACCGCTATTTCCAGTGGCGGCGGGATGATTGAGTTTAGAGAAATTGCCGATTTTAAGGTAAATATCAGCGGCGGTTTTTATGAAAGTTTAATTTTTATTAACAATAATAATATTGATGACGAGGCCAAATATATGGCCGATTTAAAGGCTAGCCTAATTGCTATAATAGATAATCAGCTTGATTTTGGCTTGGATATCAGTAAATCATTAAGCCAAAAAGGTGCTTTTTTAGCTTGTTTAAGCTTAGAAAATAGCCCTAATCCGCAGCTACTTGCTAAAATTAGCCAATTGGCCGATTTTAATCATATAATCAATTTAAGCCCATGTTTGCCAATTGCCTCGCAGCTTAAGCCTAAAGTGCCCTTTAATGGGCCGCAACAAATGCTGGAATATGCCCAAAAAAACAAGCTAAAGCCCTGGCAAGCAGCTATGGAATACGAAATGGCTCGTGGTAATATCAGTAGGGAAGAGGCTTATCAAAAAATGGCCGACTTGGTGCAGGTTATGGCTAATGCGGTGCAAAACGGTTTGGCCGGTACCGAGTTTAAGGATAGATTATTGCCTGCTCAATCGCTATATTTTGCCGATGAAGCCAAGGCTAAGCGTTTAATTGGTGATGGCTTGAGCAATCAAATTATCAAATATATCAGCGCTATTATGGAAACTAAAAGTTCGATGGGCGTAATTGTGGCTGCCCCTACGGCCGGCTCTTGCGGCGGTTTGCCGGGTACGGTTTTGGCTGCTGCCGATTATTTGGGCTTAGAGCAGGCCGCTATTATCGAGGCTATGTTTGTGGCCGGCATAATTGGCGTATTTATTGCCGAGGCCTCTACCTTTGCGGCCGAAGTGGCCGGTTGCCAGGCCGAATGTGGTGCCGGCTCGGGTTTGGCTGCGGCGGCTTTGGTGCAGCTTAGGCAGGGTAGTGTAGATGAGGCCTTAAATGCGGCGTCGATGGCTTTACAGAATATTTTGGGTATGGTTTGCGATCCGGTAGCGATGGGTGTGGAAGTGCCCTGTTTAGGCAAAAATATTATGAGCGGCTTAAATGCTTTGGCTGCTGCTAATATGGTTTTGCTGGGCTATGATCATGTATTGCCTTTGGCCGAAACTATTGCCGCTTTTGATGAAGTTGGGCGCAATATTCCGCCGCAATTTAGATGTACCGGCCATGGTGGTTTATCGATAACTACTACCAGCCAAAAATTAGAGCAAATTTTATTTGGATAAATTTGCAATTTTGTTAAAATTGAAAAAGGATTTTGAATTATCAATGTCTAATAAATATTAGTAGATTTGTTTAAGATATAATCATTTTTTTGATGATTATGGCTTAAATTGATTTATAATGCTTATTTTTATTGGCAATATGTTACAATGTTGGCAGATATATTAAGGAGGGAAATTAATTGAGCAGTAAAATGAAAACCATGGATGGAAATAAGGCCGCTTCGTATGTATCCTATGCATTTACCGAAGTTGCTGCAATCTTTCCGATTACCCCGTCGTCGAATATGGCAGAAAATGTAGACGAATGGGCAGCGGCCGGCAAAAAAAATATTTTTGGCCAGCCTGTTAAAGTAGTAGAAATGCAAAGTGAGGCCGGTGCCGCCGGTGCTGTACACGGTTCTTTGGCCGCCGGTTCTTTAACCACAACTTATACCGCTTCGCAGGGTCTATTATTAATGATACCGAATATTTATAAAATTGCCGGTGAATTATTACCCGGCGTATTTCATGTTTCGGCCCGTTCTTTGGCCACCCATGCTTTAAATATTTTTGGCGATCATAGCGATGTAATGTCTTGTGCGCAAAGCGGGGTAGCCATGCTTGCTTCCGGTAGTGTACAGGAAGTTATGGATATCGGTGGTGTAGCCCATTTAGCAGCTATTAAAGCCGGTATGCCTTTCTTACATTTCTTTGATGGCTTTAGAACTTCGCATGAGCAACAAAAAATCGAAGTTATCGATTATGATGATTTTGCCAAAATGATCGACTATGATGCCTTGCAAAAATTCCGCGATAATGCTTTAAATCCCGAGCATCCTGTGGTACGCGGCACCAATCAAAACCCGGATATCTTCTTCCAAGCTCGCGAGGCTTGCTCGCCTTTTTATGAGGCTATCCCCGAAATTGTTGCTGATTATTTAGATCAAATTTCTAAATTAACCGGCCGTGATTATCAATTATTCAATTATTATGGCGCAGCCGATGCCGAGGAAATTATCATCGCCATGGGTTCGGTATGTGATACCGCCGAGCAGGCAGTAGATCAATTAAATGCTCAAGGCCGTAAAGTTGGTTTGGTAAAAGTTCGTTTATACCGTCCTTTTGCCACCAAATATTTCTTGGATTGCCTACCCAAAACCGTTAAGAAAATTGCCGTTTTGGATAGAATTAAAACCCCCGGTGCTCCCGGCGAGCCTTTATTCTTAGATGTAGTTTCTGCCTTCTATGGCAAGCAAAATGCACCTTTGATTATTGGTGGTCGTTATGGTTTAGGCAGCAAAGATACCATCCCTGCCGATATTATTGCCGCTTTTGATAATTTAGCTTTAGCCGAGCCTAAGCATAACTTTACCTTAAGCATCAATGATGATATCAGCCATACCTCTTTAGAGCGTGGTGTAATCGAAGATTTATTGCCTAAAGGCACCATTCAATGTAAGTTTTGGGGCTTAGGCTCCGATGGTACTGTTGGTGCTAATAAGCAGGCAGTTGATATTATCGGCGAGCATACCGATATGTATGCCCAAGCTTATTTCTCCTATGATTCGAAAAAATCGGGCGGCATTACTGTTTCCCATTTACGCTTTGGCGAAAAGGAAATTAAGGCTCCTTATTTGATCAATCAAGCCGACTTTGTATCTTGCTCTAATCAAGCTTATGTAAATAGCTATGATGTTTTGGGTGGGATTAAAGATGGCGGTACCTTCCTATTAAACTGCGTTTGGGATATGAAGCAATTAGAAGAAAAATTGCCGGCATCCTTTAAGCGCACCATTGCTAAGAAAAACTTGCAATTCTATGTAATTAATGCCGTAGAAATTGCTGCTAACTTAGGTTTGGGCAATAGAATTAATATGGTAATGCAATCGGCATTCTTTGCTTTAAGCAAGGTTATTCCTGCTGATGTTGCTGTAAGTGCTTTAAATAATTCGATTGAACATGCCTATGGTAAAAAAGGCGAAAAAATCGTTAATATGAATAAAGAGGCCGTTAAGGCCGGCTTAGATAGCTATAAAAAAGTAGCTGTACCTGCTGTTTGGGAATTTGCTGAAGATAAAGCCGACGAAACTTGCGCTAATTTGCCGGAATTTGTTAGCGATATCTTATTCCCGATGGCTGCCCAAAAGGGTGATGATTTACCTGTTTCGGCCTTTGTTGGCCGCGAAGATGGTACTTTCCCGGTTTGCGGTTCGCAATATGAAAAGCGCGGCGTAGCTGCCTTTGTTCCCGAGTGGATTGCCGATAAATGCATTCAGTGTAATCAATGCTCTTATGTATGCCCGCATGCTGCTATTCGTCCTTTCTTGGCTAATGAAGCCGAGATGGCTGCAGCTCCTGCCGGTTTTGATACCTTAAAGGCCAATGGTAAAGAATTGGCCGGTATGGGCTTTAGAATGCAGGTAACCCCCTTGGATTGCCAAGGCTGCGGTTCTTGCGCTACTATTTGCCCGGCTAAGGAAAAAGCCTTGGTTATGCAAACCATTGATTCGCAAAGCGAGCAAAATGCTCTTTGGGATTATGCTATTAGCTTAAGCGATAAAACCAAATTGGTTGCTCCCAGCAATGTTAAAAATAGCCAATTCCAGCAGCCTTTACTCGAGTTCTCGGGTGCTTGCGCCGGTTGTGGCGAAACCCCTTATTGCAAACTTATCACCCAATTATATGGTGATAGAATGTTGATGGCTAATGCTACCGGTTGTTCCTCAATTTGGGGTGCTGCTGTACCGGCCATGCCGTTTACAGTTAATGCCGAAGGCAAAGGCCCTGCTTGGTGCAATAGCTTATTCGAAGATAATGCCGAATTTGGTTTTGGTTTATTCTTAGGCGCATCCGAGCAACGCAAGCAATTAAAGGCTGTTATCGAAGAGGCCTTAGCTGCTTGTGGCGAAAGCTGCTCTTGCGGTGATATCCGCCCCTTATTGGTTGAATGGGTAGAGAACTTTAAAGATGCCGAAAAATCTAAAGAAATTACTGCTAAATTGATTCCGTTATTAGAGGCATCCGATGCACCTGCCGCTAAGGAAATTTTAAAGCGTAAGGATCATTTGATTAAGAAGTCTTTCTGGGCCTTTGGTGGCGATGGTTGGGCTTATGATATTGGTTATGGCGGTTTAGATCATGTATTGGCATCGGGCGAGGATGTAAATATCTTTGTTTATGATACCGAAGTATATTCTAATACCGGCGGCCAAAGCTCTAAGGCTACACCTACTGCCGCTATTGCTAAATTTGCCGCATCCGGCAAGCGCACCAAGAAAAAAGATTTGGGCATGATGGCCATGAGCTATGGTTATGTATATGTAGCCCAAATTGCTATGGGTGCTGATATGAATCAAACCTTAAAAGCTATTAAAGAAGCCGAGGCTTATGATGGCCCATCTTTGATCATTGCTTATGCTACCTGCATTAACCATGGTGTAAAGGGTGGTATGGCTAATGCAATGCCCGAGATGAAGGAAGCTGTTGAGAGTGGTTATTGGCATTTATACCGCTTTAATCCTGATTTAAAGGATGCCGGTAAAAATCCGTTTATCTTAGATTCTAAAGAGCCGAGCAAGCCGTTTAAAGATTTTATTGGCAAGGAAGTTCGTTATAGCTCTTTGAAATTGCAGTATCCGGAAGTAGCCGATGAGTTATTCGAAAAAACAGCGCTAGATGCCGCTGAAAGAATGGCCAGCTACAAAAAGATGGCTGAATAATACTGATATTAATAAGGGGTTATCACAAATAAAACTATTTGTGATAACCCCTTTTATTGCATAATAGCTGTTGTTGGTTTATTGCGTGATATTGAGGGCTGTTTTGGCTTTGTCAAAAGGAGCCGGTTTTAAGTCAATGTTCTTTCCTTGCTGCGTTTTAACCTTTATTTTGATTTGCTTGATTAGCCAAACCTATATAATCCGAACCAAACTAAAATACCCTAAAAGGCTAGCGAGCGAAGATAAGACTAAAGGCCAAAATACCTAGCGAATAAGATAACTTATTAAACTAGCCAATGTAGTTGGAGCGGTATTTTGTATTTCCCAGGTGGGCGGTTTTTGCCCGTCTGGGAAATACAAAATAAAGGCCGCATCTGTTTGAGGAGCGTGAGCGACGAGTTATGCGGCCTTAGCGCAGACGAGTCCACATTACAGCGCTGGGTCCGCTGATGCGCAACAGCGGTCGTTTTTGGTTACTTTTTGCGACCAAAAAGTAACGCCCCCTCTGCGACCAGAGGAAATAAACTAGCAAATGTAGGAA
>CAYJPF010000045.1:0-20359 GCA_964372025.1 uncultured Peptococcaceae bacterium
TATCAATTCGATTATCAGTTTTTGCAAACACTACATAATCCAATCTAACCTACATCACCCTATCTATAATTGAAAGAAAAAACCAAAGTTCAAAAGATTAAGACCTTTGCTTTTTAGAAAAAAGCAAAAGCAAAAACTTTTAGATTATTAAAGGGATATCACAATTTGCGATATCCCCTCCATCATATACAATATACAATATACAGCTTTTTACAAAATGCCAATCTCCTCAAAATACAACTTGGCCCCGGGATGCAATTCCAAACTTAAACCATCTAAAGCATTATTAGCATTAATAAATGCACCCTTAGCATGACTTTCAGTTATTTTATCCTGCCCTTCCAAAATTGCCTTAACTATATCATAGGCCACCTGCTCAGGTAAATCCGGGGCGCAAATCAATCCCGCCTGCACCGCAATGCCTGCAATATCTGTCGCCAAAAAACCATAATCCATAACCCCCAAATTAGCACGACTGTAAAATGGATACTCGCCAACTAAACCATCAATCTTTTCATTATCTAAACCAATTAGCCTAATATCAAACTCGTTTTGTAAATTCATCAGCACCGCATTCGGTGCTGCCGACGTGATAAAAAATGCATCAATAACTGTATCCTTTAAGGCCAAAGCAGCAGCCTCCGCGCCTAATTGCTGAATCTGCAAATCAGCAAAACTAAGATTATATGCAGCCAAAATATGCTTAGCATTAGCCTCTATACCCGAACCAACTTCGCCCACAGCTACCCTTTTACCTGCCAAATCAGCAATGCTATTAATCTCGGCATCGGCCGCCACCACTATTTGGCATACCTCCGGATAAAGATTTAATAAGCTACGCATATTAGTAGCAGGCTCTTTAGTCCAAGTTTCAATGCCATGATAAGCATAATCCACACTGTCGGTTTGAGCTATCGCCACTTGCGCCAAACCTTGATTAATTTGCTCAATATTTTCTAGCGAACCGGCAGTTTCTACCACACTAAAATTAATATAATCAGCCTGATCATTAATAACCTTAGACAAAACACCGGCCAAAGGATAATATGCCCCGCTTTTAGCAGCACTGGCAAAAACCAGGCGAATATCAGTATTAACAGGCGGCGGCGTGGCCTCGTCCTGAACCACAGGCTCCGATTCCACCGTTTCGGCAGGCTCGCTAGCACAGCCGCTTAGGGATATCATCAGTGTCGATAAAAAAATTAGCAATAATTTTTTAAACATTAACAAAAACCTCCTCAGTTTATCATTACTATTATATACTTTTTTGAGCAAAAAGCCAAGCACAATTGCAAAATTTTTATTTTTGCAAATTTAATTCTATACATTTTAACAATAAAGTGATATAATAATTGATGTTTACTGGCAATTTTAATTTAAACTAATTTTAATTATATATAAGGAAGTGAAATGATGACTAATTTAAACTATGCTGTAAAAGACATCAATTTGGCCGCCGAAGGGCAGCGCAAAATTGCCTGGGCTAAGCAAAATATGCCGGTGCTTAATAGCATTTATCAGCAATTTGTGGTAGAAAAACCTTTTGCCGGCCTAAAAGTTGCGCTTTCTATCCATTTAGAGGCCAAAACCGCCTATTTATGCCAAGTTTTAGCAGCAGCCGGTGCCCAAATGTATGTGGCAGGCAGTAATCCGCTTTCCACCCAAGATGATATCGCGGCCGCTTTGGCTGCCGATGGCATCCATGTTTATGCCTGGTATAATTGCACAATGGACGAATACAAGGACAATTTGCGTCAGATTTGCCAAATCGGCCCCGACCTAATCATTGATGATGGTGGCGATATTGTTAATATGCTTCATGATGAATACCCCGAGCTTTGCGATAAAATTATTGGCGGCTGCGAAGAAACCACCACCGGGGTTATCCGCCTTAAGGGCATGGCAAAGGAAAATAAATTACGCTTTCCGATGATTTTGGTTAATGATGCTCAATGCAAATACCTTTTTGACAATCGCTATGGTACCGGTCAATCGGTTTGGGATGGCATAAACCGCACTACTAACCTGGTAGTGGCCGGCAAAACCGTAGTTGTTTGCGGCTATGGTTGGTGCGGCAAAGGGGTAGCCATGCGCGCTAAAGGCCTAGGCGCTAAAGTTATAGTTACCGAGATCGACCCAATTAAAGCTATCGAAGCGATTATGGATGGCTTTACCGTAATGCCAATTAACGAAGCCGCAGCTAGCGGCGACTTTTTCATTACTGTTACCGGCTGCAATAATGTTATTGCCGAGGCTGATTTTAAGCGTATGCAAGATGGCGCAATTTTGGCCAATGCCGGCCACTTTGATGTGGAGATTGATATGGCTACTTTAGCCAAAGTAGCGGTTAGCCAAAAAGAGTTACGCCATAATATCATGGGCTATACCTTGGATAATGGCAATACAATTTCTGTAATTGCCGAAGGACGCTTGGTAAACTTGGCTGCCGGCGATGGCCATCCCGCCGAAATTATGGATATGAGTTTTTCCCTACAGGCTTTAAGCGCTTATCATTTATTAAAGCATAAGCCCGAGCAATTAATAGTGCAGGTACCGCGGGAAATTGATTTAGAAGTTGCCGGCCGCAAACTGAATTTTATGGGCTATAAAATTGATACTTTAACCAAAGAGCAAGCCGCTTATTTGGCCGGCTGGAGCACAGAATAATAGATTAACAATGAATAAATATAATAAAAGGCGGTATAATTATGGAAAGATGTTTAGGAACTGTAGTTAGAGGCTTAAGAGCGCCGATTATTCGTCAAGGCGATGATTTAGTAAGTATAGTGGCTGATGTGGTGATGAATGCTGCATCCCAAGAGAATATCGAGCTTAAAGATAAAGATATAGTAGCAATTACCGAGGCAGTGGTAGCACGTGCGCAGAATAATTATGCAACTATCGAGCAAATTACCGCTGATGTTAAATCAAAAATACAAGCAGATACTATTGGGCTTATTTTTCCGATTATGAGCCGTAACCGTTTTGCAATTTGCCTAAAAGGCTTAGCTGCAGCAGCCAAAAAAGTGGTAATTTTGATGAAATACCCGGCCGACGAAGTTGGCAATCAGCTAATTAGCTGGGATGATATCGACAATGCCGGCCTTAATCCGGATAGCGATATTTTAACTTTGGCCGAGTATCGTCAGCATTTTGGCGAAACCAAGCATTTATTTACCGGCGTTGACTATGTAAGTTATTATCAGGAATTAGTTACAAGTTTAGGTGTGGAGGTAGAATTTGTTTTTGGCAATCAACCCGAGGCTATTTTGCCTTATGCCAAGCATATTATTTGCTGCGATATCCATAGCCGCAAGCGCAGTCAGAAACGTTTATTAAAGGCCGGTGCCGAGCAAGTTTTGCTATTAACCGATATTTTAAATGCCGAGTGTAATGGCAGCGGTTTTCATCCGCAATATGGGCTTTTAGGTTCAAACAAAGCAGGCGAAGAGCGGATTAAGCTTTTTCCGAAGGATGGCCAGGAGTTTGTTGATAAATTGCAGCAAGAGCTGCTTACCCGCAGCAAGCTTAAATTAGAGGTAATGATTTATGGTGATGGCGCATTTAAAGATCCGGTTGGCCATATTTGGGAGCTGGCCGATCCGGTGGTATCGCCTGCTTATACTCGTGGTTTACAGGGCACGCCTAATGAGGTTAAGTTAAAGTATTTGGCCGATAATCATTTTGCCAGCCTTAAAGGCCAAGAGCTAAAGGATGCGATTAGCAATTATATTTTAAATAAAAACAGCGACTTAAAAGGGCAGATGGATTCTCAAGGCACAACGCCGCGTCAGCTAACCGACTTAATAGGCTCTTTATGCGATTTAACCTCGGGTAGTGGGGATAAGGGCACGCCTATTATTTTAATCCAGGGTTATTTTGATAATTTTGCACAAGATTAGGGGTTTTTATGAATACAATATTATTTGATTTAGATGGCACATTAATCCCTTTTTGGCAAAAGGATTTTATTGATAATTATATGCGGCTTTTGGGCAGCAAATGCACGGCTTTAGGCTTAGCGATGCCGCAGGCTATCGAAGCGATTTGGCAAGGCACGGCTGCGATGATTAAAAATGATGGTAGCAGGCTTAATCATCAGCGATTTTGGCAAACCTATAGTCAAATTTTGGGCGAGCAGGTATTGGCGATGGAGCCATATTTTGATCAATTTTATGCTGAGGAATTTGATCAAATTAAGCAAGTTTTGGGCAATAAGGTATTGGATAAGGCCTTTATTGAGGCCTTAAAAGCTAAAGGATACACTATTATTTTGGCAACAAACCCCTTATTTCCGCCGCAGGCAATAGCTACGCGTTTGGCTTGGCTTGGTTTAGCAATGGCTGATTTTGATCATATTACGCATTATAGCAACAGTCATTTTTGCAAGCCTAATTTGGGTTATTATCGTGAAATTTTGCAGATTATTGGCAAAGAGCCGGCTGATTGTTTGATGGTTGGCAATAATGTGCATGAGGATATGGTAGCAGCGGAGTTGGGCTTGGATGTCTATTTAATTACTGATTATTTGGAGAATGAAAAAGATTTACCCTATCAGCAATTTAAGCATGGTGATGTTACACAATTTAAGCAATTTGCCTTAAGCTTACCAAATTTAGAATAAGTTGAATTAAAAACCAAAAAAAATGCAAGTAAGTTTTACTCAATTTTTTACAAAAAATTGCAGGGGTATTGGCCTAGCTGGGTTTAGCTAAAGCTAACCCACAGCTATGCACGTAGCTAGTACTCAAAATCAAAGATTTTGGCACTAGCTCAGGGGGCAGAGCCCCCAAGGTCTTAAAAAAGGTTTTAAGCCAATACCAAAACGAAGCAAGCAAATCAAAATCAAGGTAAAAAAGCAGCAAGGAAAAAAAATTGGCTTAAAACCGGCGCCTTTTGGCAAAGCCAAAACAGCCCTCAAGATCAAGCAAAAAAACCAATAACAGTTATTTGCAATAAAGTGGGCTGTCGCAATAAAAGCGACAGCCCTAAAATTTTTTTGGTTCTTTTTACAAAAGAGCATAGATCTTAATGCCGAAGGCAACTTGGCAAGCTGGCTAAAAACCGCCCCCTAAACCCCAAAACAAAATCAAGCTCCAAATAAAAATAATTTCCGCCCAGGCAGCAGCTGCTCCTTGGGCGGCTTCGTCTATATGGCTTAAAGTGCGAATTCTAATTGTGTAAAATAACTTGGCCATCAATAATGTGCTTAATAAAGCCATTATTATCGCTAAATTGCCATAGCTAAAATAAGCAATTAAGGCCAGGCAAATTAGGCTGATTAAATAAAAACTGCGCCTGCTTAAAGCCCTATACCAAATATTATGGCGGCTAAGCGCAAAATCATAAGCGCCCCATATATATATCCAGCGCGATATTATTAAGCAACTTGGCCAAATTTGCCAAGGCAGCCTAAAGGCAAAAACTTGCCAAAAGGCCAGGTACTGCAAGAGTATATAAATAAAAACCACCGCATAAGCACCACGGCTATAAGTTTGGCCTTGTGGCAAAAATTGCTTATCGGCAGGCTTAGGCTGATTAGTTGGCAAATTGCTGCCCTTTTTGCCATTGGCGATAATCAGTAAATCGCGCAGCCAAATGCCGCCGTTAAATAGCAAAAATAAAGCCACGAATAAAGCCGCCGACCATCTAAAATAGGCCAGGCGGCTAATATTGGCTACCAAAACAGCAATTAGGCCTGCGCCTAAGCCCCATATCGGTAATAGATATAGGGCTTTAGGCAAATCGGCATAATCGGCTCGCCAGCGGCGGGGCATAGGCATTAAACTAAAGTAGCTTAATAGTAAAAACCATAATTTAAGCATTTATTGCATTTTCCTCATTTACTTTTCAACCAATTTGCTTAAATCGGCCAAATAACTGCTCAAATTAACAATATTCTGCAATAAAGCCAAACGGTTGTGGCGTAAGGCCATATCTTTATCCATTACCATTACATCCTCAAAAAACTTATCGATATCGGCCGCTAAATCGCTTAAAATATCCAGCATTTGGGCATAATCACTATTTTTAACCGCCTGAGCAAAAGTAGGTTCAATTTTAGCCAAATGCTCGCCCAAAATCCGCTCGGCATCTACTGCAAATAATTGCGAATCCAGCTTTAGCGCAGCCGGCAACTCGCCTTTTTGCTCGGCCGAACGCAATAAGTTGGCAGCCCTGGTAAAACCTGCCAGCAAATGGCCAAAGCCCTTCCGGCGGCGATAATCAGCCAAGGCTTGCGCTTTAAGAATACTATCATATAAAACAGGGCTGATTTGCTCCTGCAAGGCCTGGATAATATCATAATCATAATCAGCCTCGCTGAGGAAATTAGCCAAACGCTGCTTATAAAAGTTTAGCGCGGTTTGCACGGTAGCATCTAAATCGGCGGCCTCTTTTAAATCGGCAGCCAATAATTGATAGGCCTTAGTCGTGGTTTTGGCAATATCAAGCTTTAGATGATGGGCAGCAATAATCTGCAAAGATCCGGATGCAGCCCTGCGTAAGGCATATGGGTCTTGAGAGCCGGAAGGCAAAATGCCTACTGCTAAAAAGCCCATCAAGCTATCGATGCGATCGGCTAGGCTTAAGGCTATGCCGGCTTTGGTTTGGGGCAAATCATCATCGGCAAAGCGCGGTAGATAATGCTCGCGAATAGCCTGGGCGATAATTTTATCTTCCTTAGCAGCTAAAGCATAGTATTCGCCCATAATACCCTGCAATTCGGGGAATTCATAAACCACATGCGATAATAAATCGGCTTTAACTAAAGCCGCAGCTTTTGCGGTTTGAGCCAGCTCTTGCTCGCTATAACCCAAGCTTTGGCCAATATAGGCGGCTAAGGTGGCAATACGCTGGCTTTTACGATTCATGGTACCAATTTTTTCGTGGAAAACAATTTCGCTTAAGCGCTCTTGCCAATCGCTCATCTTGGCTTTAAGATCCTCATTCCAGAAAAACTCGGCATCGGCCAAGCGGGCTTTAAGCACATTTTCATTACCGGCCGCCACAGTTGCCAAATGCTGATCATTACCATTGCGCACAGTAATAAATTTATTGATTAAGCTGCCATCTTCTTTATGCACCGGAAAATAACGCTGATGCTCGCGCATCGGGGTGATAATTAATTCTTGCGGCAAGTCCAAATATTTTTGATCAAAAGTGCCTGCTAAAGCGGTAGGATATTCCACCAAAAATACCACTTCGGTTAATAATTCCGGATCATCGCCGGCCTTGCCACCTAGGCTGGCTGCCAGGGCATCAATTTGGTTAGCGATAATTTGCCTGCGCTTATGCTGGTCTACAATTACAAAATTATCCTCCAAGGCCTTAATATAGGCCGCCGGATTTTTAATTGTAATTTGCGCCGAACCCAAATCGCGATGGCCACGGCTAATATTAGCAGCTTTAACGGTAGCAATTTCCAAAGGCAAAACCTGCTCGCCTAAAAGGGCAATTAGCCAATGAATAGGACGGGCAAAACGCATTTCCTCATAACCCCAGCGCATGGGCTTGGGAAAATAGATTTTACTGATAATATCGCTTAATATTTTAGGCAAAACCAGCGCCGCACTTTGGCCGCTGATTTTTTTATGAGCAAATAAATAGGGATTACCATTAATTTCTTTAATCACTAAATCGGCTACCTCTACCTGCTGACCTTTGCAAAAGCCCAGCAAGGCCTTGGTAGGATTACCATCGGCATCATAGGCGGCCGCCTTAGCCGGCCCTTTTTGCTCGGTTTGGCTATCGGGCTGCATGGCGGCTAAACCCTCCACTATAATCGCCAAGCGGCGGGGGGTGGCATAAACAGCCAGCTTATCATAGGGTAGGCCGGCCTCGGTTAGGGCTTTGGGCATCAATTCTTCTAATTGCTTGATCGCCGGAGGCAAAAATCGTGCCGGAATTTCCTCCACGCCAATTTCCAATAATAAATCTTGCTTGTCCATTAATTAGCCTCCTCCTTGGCATCTAAGCCCAGCTTATCCCGTAAATTTTGATCTTTTAATAAAGGATAGCCCATTTTTTTACGTTGATCTAAATAGGCCTGACCACATTCTTTGGCCATTGCCCGCACCCTGCCGATATAACCCTGGCGCTCGGCTACCGATATAGCTCCGCGGGCATCCAATAAATTAAAGGTATGCGAGCATTTTAGCAAATAGTCATAGGCCGGCTGCACATAGCCTAAAGCCATGGTACGCTTGGCCTCGGCCTCGTACATATCGAATAGCTTAAAAAGCATGGGCACATCGGCCACCTCAAAATTATAATGCGAATAATCTACCTCGTTTTGATGATGCACATCACCATAAGTGATGCCCTTTACCCATTCAATATCATAAACGGTATCCACATTTTGAATAAACATGGCCAAGCGCTCGATACCATAGGTAATTTCGCCGCAAACCGGCTTACAATCTAAGCCGCAGCATTGCTGAAAATAGGTAAACTGGGTAACTTCCATGCCATCTAGCCAAACCTCCCAGCCTAAGCCCCAAGCGCCTAGGGTGGGGCTTTCCCAATTATCTTCTACAAAGCGGATATCATGGGCTAAGGGGTCAATGCCCAGCATGGCCAGCGATTGCAAATATAATTCCTGAATATCCGGCGGCGAAGGCTTAAGCAAAACCTGGTATTGATAATAATGCTGCAAGCGATTGGGATTTTCGCCATAGCGGCCATCGGTAGGACGGCGCGAAGGCTCTACATAGGCCACATTCCAAGGCTCGGGGCCTAGGGCGCGCAATGTAGTTGCCGGATTCATCGTGCCGGCACCTTTTTCGGTATCATAAGGCTGCAAAACTATGCAATCATGCTCGCCCCAAAACTGATTTAACTTAGCAATGATTTCCTGAAAATTCATTTACTATAGCCTCCTTAAAACAATATTATTTAAATTTTTAATGTTATAATTGTAACAAATATTGGTTAAAGTGTCAAATAAATAATCCAACTATTGTATTATCTTTAGGTTGATGTTATAATCAAATTATATGCAAAGCATTTTTGGATTTGAAAGGCGGTAATTATGACAAATAGCCAGCCCAAATTAATCGATCATCGTTATAATATCCAAAGCTATGAGCAGTATCTTATCGATATGAAGACCAAAAAATTCAATAAAATGTGCATGACCGAAGTTATTAATGCCGATATGATGATTGCCACCTTTGGCGAGGACGATTATGCCCGCACTTGCAGCGAAATTTTGGCCATGGGTAATATGGCTTATCAGCAAATGGGCATTGATCATTTAGTGCATGTTTATGTTCATAGCTATAAAACTTTTATGGCAGTGGCCAATGATGATATGCCCGATATCGACTTTTTTAATCTGATGAAAACCAATCATCAGCAATACGAGTTAATATCCTCGCGGCAAACCGGTTTGGGCGGGGTATCGCGCTTTGTGCTGGCCTTTGGTGATGATTTAATCGATCATTGCAAAAGCGCCCTTCATCTTAATCGTGATATGCAGAATAATTTTATTGTGGCTTCGGATGAAAAAGAGCGTTTAGCTGCCGAAACCGAAGAAACTTTAAAAATGTTCGAGCTTATTCAATATGCCATTGAAAATGACAAAGTTGTGCCCTTTTACCAGGCTATTCATGATAATCAGCAGAATAAGGCAACTAAATACGAGGCCTTAATGCGTATTTATGATCAAGATGATAATTTATGGTTACCGGGCACTTTTTTGGAGATATCCAAACAGCTAAAGCTATATTTGCCTTTAAGCAAAATTATGATTGATAAATCCTTAAAGGATTTTGAAAACTGCAATGCTATGCTAGATATTAATATTACTTTATATGATATTCAATCCGATGATTTTAAGGATTGGTTTTTGCGCAGGATAAAGCAGCATCCCAGCCCCCAAAATATTACCATAGAATTTGTAGAATCCGAAGATTATAATAAAAACGAACAATTAATGGAGTTTTTAGAGGCCGTGCGCGAGCTGGGCTGCAAAATTGCCGTTGATGATTTTGGGGTTGGTTTTGCTACCTATACCTCTATTGTATCACTAAAGCCGGATATTATTAAAATAGATGGCGGCATTATTCGCAATATCCATAAAAGCGAAAATGCCATTATTGTTAATTCTATTTGCTATATGGCCAGCCTAATAGGCTCTGAGGTAGTAGCCGAATTTGTAGCCGACCAGGATATTCAAAAGGCTATATTGGATAATGATATTACTTTTTCGCAAGGGTTTTACTTTGCTAAACCGCTGCCTTTTGACCAATTAGAGTTTTAAGAGCTAAGTCCCATGGCTTTAATTAGATAATAGGTAAATAGGGGCTGTCGCAAATAAATTTGCGACAGCCCCTTTTATTATTTAGATTAGCCTTATTTATGAATTATTTAGATAGCTGTTCATCTCATGCCAGATTTTTTGTACTTGCTTATGATTTGCTTTATAAAATACATTCTTTTTAACAGTTATATGCTCAACTAATCTGGCTTGCTTTAAAATTTTAAGATGAATAGATACCGTGCTTTGCGAAAGCGAAAGCATTTTGGCCAAATTCTTAGTAGTAACCGATTGATCCCAGATAATTTTAAGAATACGCAGCCGATTATCCTCGCCCAAAGCCTTAAGGCCATCTAAAGTAGTGGCGTTTAAGGATTGGAATAAGTTTAAATAGCTAATATCAATATTATAACAAATATTAAAGCAGTTTTCATCAGCATCCAATAAAAGATGCGGCGACGAAAATACCGAGAAAAATACATTGATATTCTTAACCTCGTTAAGGCTAATATTAAGCAAACCATGCTGCCTTGCAATTAAAGCACCGTCTTTATAGTTTAAATCATGATGAATACCGCTTAAAAATACAATAGCATCCGTGCTAAGCCCATATAAGGATAAAGATTGCACAATTTGCTCGGTGCTTTTGGTAATATTAGGCCAAATATGCTTAAAAACCATTTGCCAATAACTATTTAGCAAAGAAATTAACTGCCGCCTAAAACCATTAATATCATTAAGAATTGATTTGATAATATCAATATTAAAAAAACCTTCGATAGTGCTAAAATCCCGATTATCCAAATTGCCGGGATTAACCAGCCAATTTGCCACTTGCTCTTTAGTAGGGCCGGTATTTGAAATATGGACGAAAAGGTAGACAAATTCACTATCACTTAAAGCGGCTAGCTGCGCCAGGCGCTGTCCGAAAATCTGCTCATAATCTTCCATAAATAGGGGTTGGCTGCTAACTAAGTGTTTGGCCATGCTAATAACAGTATAAAAATTGGCATAACTGGTATTAAAATAAATAATTTGATCATGTAATTCCAAGCTAATTAAGCTACTTATTTTATCCAAAATAGCTAAACTGTCATGATGATGATCGGGCTCACCCAAAGCATGAAGGCTAATTACAGCCTCCACAAAGGGATCTTTATAAAAATGGATTAATGGGCTAGAAGCTTGAGATGGTTCGTTAGCTAAAAACATAATATCACGCTCATTTTTCTTATACAGCCCCTAGTTACATAACTAATTATAACACTTTTTTTACATAATTACAATAAAAATTTGTAAAATTATCTATATATTTTGATAAATAATCTAAACAAGCTAAAATAGGTGATTATTTATTGCAATTACTATTTTTTACTAAAAAATTAACGTAACAAAATTATCACATAATGTTACGTTTTCATAAAAATATTAAATTTGCTTGCCAATAATACTTTAATGCCTATAAATTTTAATAGCTGTTTATTTTTGATTACGCCGATCGGCTTCTTGCTTTTTGCGATAATATTCTTGCTTATTATGATACATTTGCTGGTCGGCATCATCCATTTTTTGCTCTAAATCGCTAGCAGCCAGGCTATGCGCCATACCCATCGATACCACCAAGCTATCTTGGGCAGCAAAAGCTTGCTGTAAAGAATTAAAGCGCTTAGCAAAAGTTTGCTTATTGCCATCCTCGACCAAAATAATAAACTCATCGCCGCCAATTCGGTATACCGAACCATTAAATATTTCCTTTAAGGTATGGCAGCAATTAATAATCATTTGATCGCCAAAGCTATGGCCATGGATATCATTAGCTTGCTTTAAGCCATTAATATCAATATAAATTATACCCACAAAGCCGGGATGATTAGTTTTAATCGACTCTACCGCCAAAGAAAAACTGTAGCGATTTTTAGAGCCGGTTAAATCGTCGATTAAGCTTAGCTTTTTAAATTTATTAAGCAAATAATGGCGGCAATTATTACGATCATTATGGCCGGTAGCCAAATCATAGGCAAAATCATAGCAATTACCATAGCCGCAGCTAAAACAGTTAATCACCCTATCCTGCTCGCTAATTTTGCCCAAGGAAATAAAGGCCGTTTCTAAATCTACATCCTTTTTGCGCTGATAAGCTGCGCTTTTATCGGTATAGCCGCGCATAAAATCTGCCAGGTTTAGTTTTTGATCAAAATAACCCATCAATTCGCGGCCTTCTTCTTTATCCAGCTTTTTTTTGCTTTTATTAATCTTAAAATCAATATGATTTAAGCTGGCAGTTTTTTTAGTGCCTGTGCCCAAATTACAGCCATGCTCGCAGTTTAGGGCATCGATAATTTGCGGTACCGGATTGCCTTGCGCAATATCACGGCTATATTCTTTAAGATAATTATTAATATTATTGATGCCTTCGATTTGCTTTATCCAAATATCATCGCCCAAGTGAAACTTAATATTTTCGCTTAAGCCACCCGGACGCGGAAAAGCAAAGCCCAAAGAACCTTCGATATTATCAAAGTCCAGCGCCGGATAATCAGCTAAATTTATCTTGTTTTGCTTAATATAATCGATAAATTTGCTAAAAGTTATATTATATTCCAAATTTTGCGGGGTATGAATGCTAATAAGCTCCCGCTTTTTACCAATACAGGGCGATAAAAAAGCTAGTTTATCGGCCGAGTTTAAATATTTTTGCAAATAAATCGCCAAACAACTAACCGGGCTATGTATCGGCGAAAGATAATCAATTAAATTAGGAAAATATTTTTCGATATTACTAACCACTACCGGGCAAGGTTGAGCAATTAAACGCTTATTTTTTTTGCCAACAATAGCCTTTAAATGCCCCCAGGTGCAAATATCGGCACCTAAGGATACATCATAAACATTATGTACACCCTTATCCTTTAAATAGCCCAAAATATTGGCCGTTAAATCAAAATTAAACCAAGCCGCAGGCGCTACTACCACCGATATATTAACACCGCGCTTTAAATCAGCAAAAAAACGCTCGGTATCATCACGAAAATCCCGAGCTTGATGATCGCAAATATCCAAACAATCGCCGCAGGAAATACAAAAGCCATTTTTGATGAAAACCTTACCGGTATCCACTTCAAAAAATGCCTCATTAGCCTTGGTAGGGCAGGCAAAAATACACTTATTGCAGCCCATGCAATTTTCCTGCTTGGTGTAAACAAAGTCCGGGTTATTTAAGATAGTAGTCACAGTAACCAAACCCTTAGCTAATTTTTATTGTAAAGCGTCACTCTGATTACTATATTATACCTAAAAAAAGCAATTTTGTCAAATACAATAATTTGTCTTATTTTTAATTTTTGTTAACAATTACTTGTTGCAAGCGCTTTAATGCAGGAAGGCTGGTTTGGGGCGCAGGCTTAGCTAAGGCCTTCGCTAAAGCCTCGTTAAAACCAAGGCCGGGCATATCGGCAAAAAATTGCTCTTGCTTAGGATGAGTAGCCAAAGAACCGGCCAAGGCAGGATTATACTCTACTGCGCTCATAAAGTCCACTTTTTCGATTATCAAATGAGGGATAATGCCTTTAAGTGCGGCAATTCCTTTTTCGCTATAAGGAATAACTAAAGAGATGCCCTTATCATCATGAAGATGAGGCGCAATTTTATCTACACCCCAAAAATCGCCAATAATTAAATCGGCGGCCACCATTTGGCGGCTAAAACAATTAGCGCAAGAAGGCCGATTGATTAGGCTTTGATAAAAGCCCTGCATATAGTGGTTCTGTTCGGGCTTATAATCTTTATAGCTGCCGCCCCCCAAATAAAGGCGCATCAAAAAGTTTTGCCAGCCTTGGCTTTTATTGCGAAAATCAATAAAACTAATGCGAGCATTATGTGCCTTTTGCTCATCCTCGATATAAGCCTTAAAGGCTAGTGGCGAAGGCACGCCATGGCAGACTAATCCCACTGTAAGCAGGTAATCACTATCCCCAACAAAGGCGCGCACTGCTGCTGTTTGGCAAGGTGTGCCGCAAAATAGAATTGGCCTTTTGGCCTCGATAATTTGTTTGATCAAAGGCAATACTTCGCTGATATCACTTTGCACATATTTAGAGCCGCGCAGCTTAGGGATATCGGTGGGATTATCGATAATGATATGGCGCAAGCGCAAATTATGATCATAGGCCGCCCCGCAAACATAGCCGCCATGCAATAGCAAATCTAAAGCTAAAGGGCTAAAAAGTCCACCCGATGCACTTTGCAGGCGCGTAGTGCTATCCTGCAAATAAGCAGCATAGGCTACCTGGGGTTTAACCGGCTGATAATGCTTATTGGCCGGGCAAACTTTAACACAAAGATTACATTTTTGGCATAATTCCTGATTAAGGCTAGGATAGCTAAAACCCTTGCTATCCGGGCACATACTAATTGCTTCGGCCGGGCAAGATGCCTTACAAAGTGCACAGCCAGTGCATAGGCTTTTGCCGGCTAGGCTATTTTGCTCTGTTTTAAAGGGAATTTCTTTATCTTGATAAATGCGATCTAAATACAAAGTAAGGCTTTGGCTTAAAGATAAGTAAGAAGGCATAATTTCCTGCAAGCGTTGCCGCAAATTCTGCTCATTTTTTTCCAGCCATACAAAAGATTGCCGCAGTTGCTCGGAATGTTTTAATTGATTGCTTAAGAGCACAAAATTCTCTTTATCATCAAATAATTCGCGGGTAATGCCTTCGATTTCCGGACAATCGGTAAAGGCGATAGCCGGAACTTGGCAGCTTAAAGCGGCAATTACTGCTTGACGATAGCAGCCAATAAAGAATTTTAAATTACTAATCACATATTTTTGCTCGATGATACTTAAATCATCCATAATAATTATCCGAAAATCATTGGCAAATTCCTGATGCAAAGAGCGCAAAAGTGGGCGATCGTCGCTACCGGGGCTAATATTATGAGGGATTAGAGCAATTTGCAGTTTAGTGCTACCTAATAAGTAGCGAATTAAATGGCGATAATTATCACGCACAATACCCATATCGGACTCATTGGCAATCAGCGAGCTGCTGATATTGATGCCCACCGTATTTTGCGGCGCAAAGCCGCTAGGAAAAGGCGCTTTGTTTTTTTCGAGCACAAAACCGGGGTCGGGGCTTAAAAGAATATTGCTTAAGCCTTTTTCCTTTAAAGCGGCAAAGGTTAGGCGCTCGCTAACTGCTATAAAATTAAAGTTGCGTAAATGGGCAATAATTTGCTGATCTATATGGGGCGAAAATAAAGAAAAGCCCACTAAAATAAAGGGTTTATTTTGCTTTATCACATAATTATCGTAGCATAAGGTTTGTTTAATTTTGGCGGGGCTATAATTATCGCCACCTAAAGCAATAATGATATCGGCAGCGGCCACAGCAGTTTTAAAATTTTGCTCTAAAGGCAAGGGCAGGGCATTGGTATTTTCCTGCATATATTTTTGCCAGCGAAAACTTAAGGCTCGCGGGCTAAAGCGAGCCGGCAAATTATTATAGCCACTAAATTTTAAATCGCTTAAATCGGCCAAATATTTTTTATCGGCCTGCTTAGCAAAAGAAAAAAGCTCTATTTGGCAAGTTGGGGCAATTTTTTTAAGCAAAAAAACTATTGAGCGCACCTGCGCCTCATAATCATGATTATAGCTGCCATAATGATGAATTAGCAAAATTCTTTTCATTCTTTTTCCTCAACAATATTATTTTTGAGCCTAATAATAAGTATATCCTAAAATGTAATTAATTGCAATATTATTAACAATTTTGTTGTTGACAAATCAAAGCAACATAGTATAATAAAAATAAGTCAAAAAAACTTTGGAGGTTATTATGGGCAAGTACAGTGCAGCAAAGCAAGTTGTTTTGGATTATCAAAAGGCGTTAGAGCAGGCCGGGGCTGCCGAAGTAGAGCAGGTATTGGCTAAATTTATGATAGCTGATTATGATTTTAAAAGCAGTTATCCTAATCGCAATTTAAAAGGGATAAGCGAAACTGCTGCTAAGTTTTGGGCGCCTTTAAAGCTGGCCTTAACTGATATGCAAAGAAGGATGGATGTTTTTATTGCCGGCACCAATGAATTTAATGACGAAATTTGGGTATTGAGCATGGGCCATTTTATGGGGCTTTTTGATCAAGAATTTTTAAGCATGCGCCCTACCAATAAAATGATTAGCTTACGCTATAATGAATTTAGCTGTGTAAAAGATGGCAAAATTATTAAAACCGGTTTATTTGTTGATTATTTGGGTATGATGAAGCAAGCAGGCTGCTATCCCCTGCCGCCTTCTACTGCTCAGTACTTTGTATATCCCGGCCCACGCAGCCATGATGGCCTATTATTTGAAGATGCGCCGGAAGAAGAGGGTGTAAAAACTTTAGCCGTAGTAAACGATATGGTCGAGATTTTGGACAAGATAAATCGCAGTGGTTCAATGCGTCCGCCCACCGAGGAAGAATTAGGCATGAGTTGGGATAGAAATATGATTTGGTATGGCCCGGCCGGGATTGGGGCTACCTATACCATCCCCCGCTATATCGAGCAGCATACAGGGCCATTTAGAAGCGGTTTGGGTGATAAAAAGTTTATTGGCCATGAGGTTAGGTTTGCGGAGGGCAAGTTTGCCTGCTTCTTTGGCTGGCCGAATTTAAGCAATAGGAATATTGGCGGATTTTTGGGCATGCCCAGCGGCAATGTGGAGGCAGAAATGCAGGTAGTTGATGTATATTGCCGCCAGAATGATAAATTATCGGAAAACTGGGTAACAATTGATATACCGTGGTGGTTAAAACAGCAAGGCTTAGATATTTTTGAAAGAACAGCAACTATTTTGAATAAAAAGTAAAGGCTAAACACAAGCCCATACAATTTAAAATGCGCAATTAGAGCATGTGACGATAAGATCGCCATGTGCTCTTGCTATAACCTTAGCGCTTAGTGAAAAACGCTTGACAGAAACATGGTAGGCGCTATAATAGATAGAGGCAAGCAAACCTGTCCGCTAGATATTTTGCGCATATTCTTTGCTTGTTCTATTTAGCATGGGTATTGATATTTATTATTTTAGCGAGGTGCGTATGAAATTTATTAATCACAAAAAATCAGTTGCAATCTTATTTTGTTTGGTGGCAATAATGCTATTTATGCCATTTAGCTCGGCTTATGCATCAGATGAGCAAGCATTAAATGGTGATGGAACTACAGAAAACCCCTATCAAATCATCAATGCAGAGCAATTGACTGCAATAAATAATGATTTGGATGCCCATTATATTTTGATGAATGATATTAATCTTAATGGTCAAGAATGGGCACCGCTTGCCAACACCTCAGCTTTTACAGGAAGCTTAGATGGCAAAGGCTTCACAATCCGTGGCTTATCTATTAACAGCAATCAAGCATTTCAAGGCCTATTTGCCGAAGTAGGCAGCGGTGGCAAATTGCAAAATTTTGAGATTGAGGGAAACATAGCCGGCGGCAACAGCGTGGGAGCTGCGGTTGGCTATAACCTAGGGTTAATCGAGGGTATAGTAAATCATGCTACAGTCACGGCCGCGACCAATGGTGGCGGCATTGCCGGTTATAATTGGGGCACGATCAAAAATTCATATAATAGTGGCACTGTGATTGGAACCAGCACCAATACAGGTGGCATAGCTGGGCGCAATAATAGCATCATTCATGATGTTTATAATATAGGTTTGGTTAGCGGTAGCACCAGTGCAGGTGGGATAATTGGCCATAATGTAGGCACCCTACTGAATGCCTATAATAGTGCCGATATTAAAGGAGATAACTATGTAGGTGGTGTGGTTGGCCAAAATAACAGCCCCAATATTTACACAAAAAGTCTAGTCAGCAATGTTTATAATAGCGGAGCAATTACGAGCAGTGCAACCTATGCATCCTTGGGCGGTGTGGTTGGCTATCATTACAGTGGTAATATAAGCAATGTCTATAATAGCGGCGCTCTTAGCGCCTCCGCCACCGGGGCAGCAATAGGTGGTATTACCGGTTATTTGAACATTAGCGCCAATATCAACGGAGCATATTGGTTGGAAAATGCAGCATGGGGCGGTATTGCTCAAGAAAATGGCTATCAAAATAGTCAAAATGTGTATAGCTTTGATGCGAGCGGTCAATTTGTCGATAATAGCACTTTGCTGGACACCCTAAATAACGGGGCTGCTACCTATAATGAAACCGCGCCGACCATTGAAGCAAAAACATGGATTGCCCAAGCCGATGGCTA
The DNA here is from genome assembly GCA_964372025.1 of uncultured Peptococcaceae bacterium. Classification (GTDB taxonomy): domain Bacteria; phylum Bacillota; class Dehalobacteriia; order UBA4068; family UBA4068; genus CAYJBP01. Next base: position 18,517 of record CAYJPF010000045.1, read on the forward strand.
CCCTATTTTGGAAGGCAACGAGCCTCCAATTACTCTTACAGGCATAACCATAAAGCAAGAGCCAGCTAAAACAACATACTTGATAGGTGAAATTATAGATTTAACCGGCCTGGAAGTTGTGGCTAATATGTCCGATAACAGCGAAAAACCAATGGCACATGCTGAGCTAACTATAAGTGGTTTTAACTCTACTCAAGCCGAGAAGGGGCAGAGTATCAGTGTAAAGCATGGCAATTATAGTGCCGAATTTAGCGTGGATATTGTAGAGCCCACACCTGCTAAGTACATGGTACAGATTAACTTAGATGGCGGCAATGGCGACCCAAGCGGAGCCGGCGAATATGCCGCTAACGAAACGGTAACCATTATAGCCGGCACTAAAAGCGGATATACGTTCAATGGCTGGCTGGTAAACGGCGATACTGTTCAGCTACAAGATGCCTCTTTAGCCAACACCAGTTTTGTTATGCCTGCACAAGAAGTTAGCATTACGGCACAATGGACACTGATCGGCGGAGGCAATATTGGCGGTGGCAGCGGTGGCCTTGGTGGTGGTGGCAGCAGCGGTGGCAGCAGCGGCGGCAGCAGTGGCGGCGTGGTTATCGAGCCGGATGACAGTGCTGCTGAAAGCGAAGAAGCTATTCCCGGAGATATCCTCGATATCGAAGATGAGTCTACTCCTTTAAGCGAAATGCCGCTGCCCTTTGACGATGTGCAGAGCGGCGACTGGTTTTATGATGCTGTGGCTTATGTCTTTGGGCATGATATCATGGCTGGTATTTCCGATACAGAGTTTGCGCCGCTGGGCAACACAAGCCGCGCGATGATTGCGACCGTGCTATGGCGTATAGCAGGCGAGCCTGTGGTAAACTATACTCACCGCTTTGCCGATGTGCCTGAGGGCGAGTGGTATACCGAGGCGGTACGTTGGGCGGCAAGCCAGGGAATTGTGCTGGGCACAAGTGAAACGACCTTTGCCCCGAACGAGCCGATCACCCGTGAGCAGATGGTCACCATGCTGTACCGCTATGAGCAGAGCAAGGGCGGTGGATTTGTCGGCTCATTTGCCTTCCCGCTTGATTTCCCCGATGCCGAGAGCGTTTCGAGTTGGGCATGGGAAGCTATGCTATACATGACCATGCATGGTATAATAGGCGGCATGGAGGACGGTACAATTTCGCCGCAAAAAGGCGCAAGCCGTGCGGAAATAGCTACCACACTAATGCGATATCTTACAATGGAATAAAAGATACAGAGAAAACCAGTGATACCCCAATATATTCCAAAAGTTTTTGCCTTTTTTCAAAAAGCTAAGCACGAGCCCATAATCCGAACCAAAGCAAAATACCCTAAAAGGATAACAATCGAAGACAAGTCAAGATATCAAAAGCAGCTAGCGAATAGAAAAACTTATTAAACTAGCAAAAGTAGTTGGAGCGGTATTTTTAATTTTCCAGGTGGGGCGGTTTTTGCCCCGTCTGGGAAATTAAAAATAAAGGCCGTAATGTTTGAGGAGCAATAGCCACCAGGGATACGAGCTTCACACGGTTTTGCCCAAAATACAGCGGCAGCTAGCGGCGCAGCTACCACTTCCCATAGCGCTGCTATGAAAAGCGGTATCTGCCCCACTATCTATCCACTGTATTTAGCGCAAAACTGCTGCGCATTTTTAAGATAATGCGCAAAAGTAACCTTATTAGCAAAAACTAGCAAAAAAATTAATAATATCTTTAATATTAGCTGGTCGGCATTATCTTAAAAACGTATGAATTCGCATCCCTGGTGGCTAAGCGACGAGTTATACGGCCTTAGCGGAGGCATTAGCTGGCCTTTGCTTCGCAAA
>CAYJPF010000046.1:0-20219 GCA_964372025.1 uncultured Peptococcaceae bacterium
TGCTTGCTATAGTCTGCGGTGTGCCCGAATTGGGCATTGTTCAGTAGGCATTATGTAAGCCGGGGCTTGGGCAATAGTGTTTTTCCACTGCGAATTAATAATCGGCCGGAGATTGTGCTGATTAGTTTGCAAAGCAAATATTAGAGGATTAAAAAAACAAGGCTTCGGATATTCCAATGCCTTGTTTTTAGCTATCTATATGTTTTGAATTTGGCTAATCACAACAAATCCCCGTACTGCCTACGAGCATACAATTTCAGCCCCGGCCACAATTGATTCGCTTTTTGTTTACAGCCCTATAAATCTACCTAATATGGCTGCTATTTCCGCTCTTGTTGCTGTGCCTTGCGGGTCTAAAATGCCTTCGCCTTTGCCCAGCATCAGTTCGCTGCCGATAGCCCACTGTATCGCTTCTGCCGCCCAGTCGGATACTTGCTCGCCGTCTGTAAACTGCGATAAATCGCCTTTTGGCGCAAGATTATAGCCCTTGTGCTCGGCATAGCGATAGAGTATTGCCGCAAGCTGCTCACGGGTTACGGGATCATTGGGGGCAAAAATTGTTTCGCTAATGCCCTTGTAAATGCCGTTTTCCGCTGTCCATGCTATAGCTTCGTAGTACCAATCGCTGTCGGCTATATCACTAAAGGGATTACTGGCCGCTATAGCCGGCTTACCCTCCATATTCCAAATTACCTGCGCCATCATTGCCCTTGTTACTGTGCTGTTTGGCTCAAAGGTTGTGGCCGACATGCCTTGCATTAAACCGTTTGCATAGGCAAAGGCTATATCTTCATAATACCAGGCCTCGGCTGCTACATCTACAAAAGCTAATTGCTCGCTGATCCGGATTACATAATGTGATAGATGGTTGATGACAAAGATTACCGTATTATCACTGCTATTATAATATGTTAAAACAGGTTCAATGCTGCCGTCATCGGCGATATAGTATACGGTAACAACGGAATTATCCGTTATATCAAGATCTTCGGGCAATTGCACAGTTACACTGCCACCCTCAAAATCGGAAATTCTCTTGCCGTCGCTTTCGATATAAAGCTCATAAGTTGGCGCATCGCCTACTATTGCCCTTTGCTCGTCGGTTAGCTCGGCTGCATTGTCAATCTTGCGGATAACAAGGGATACATCTTTACCGTCTGCCGCTTCGATAATTGCGCTTAATGCCCGGCGGTCAAAAGTCATCGTGCCGGCATCCGATTTGATTTCAAATACCGCATTTTCGTCAGCTGCCAAATCTTCAAGCAAAGCACTGCTTAAGCTGATTTCTAGGCCATTTGCATTGCTTGGCGTGTCGATATTAATGGTTACTTTTGGGGCATTGTCCGTGCTCTCTACCGCTTCAAGCGCTTTGGTTACGGCCTCTTCTAAAGTGTCGTCGGGAATATCCGCACTTGAAATTCCACCGCTTGTGGTCGGCTTAATCTCGATCTCAACATTGGTTTGACCAGCGCTTGTTTCAGGCTCTTTTAGCTCCGGCTCGCTGATGCTAGAGCCTTTATCGCCACCGCCACCGCCGGTTATGGCTACGGTATAAGAGGGCGGTGTATAGCCTGCCACATTTTCAAAGGCTACCAAGCCGGGATAATAGCTTGTTGAACTGCTCGGGGTTTTGAAGAACCAAGCATTTGATGATGGGTCGCCGTTTAGGGTGCTAACAAAGTCCTGCGTCGTCATTTCGGCTAAGGGCTTGGCTTGGCCTATATTGTTTGCTATGCCATTTGTAGCTGTGATGCTAATGGAGTCGTCGTAGTAGCAGTTTGTCGCTGTGCTACCATTGTTGAAATTAGCCCCAACCACACCGCCAACATTGTTGCCTGTACCGATTATATCGCCTAAGTTATAGCTGTTTTGCACAATGATACGGTTATCGCCAATCACACCGCCGATATATTCTGCACCCGATACTATGCCTGTATTATAACAATTTGCTACTATACCATAGCTGCTAGAGCCTGCTATACCGCCAACATAGTTGCCTTGGCTGTAGACATCGCCTGTATTATAGCAGTTAAATATTTGGCCATAGTTGTCCCCAGCCACACTGCCTACATACTCTGCACCAATAATCTGCGAGTTTATAATGCCAATATTTTGCACCGTTGCGCCGATTTTGATATATCCAAATAAACCTTGATCCCTTTGATCAGGCATATTAATATACAATCCACTTATTGTATGACCATTGCCATCAAATATGCCATTAAAGCCATAGTCACCGGCACTGGTATAATTATACCAACCAATTGCCTGCCAGCTTAGGGCTTTTTGCACAGCGCTTGCATTAGCTGCCATAATCGCCTCGCCGTAGCCCTCTATGCCTGCGGTGGTTAGGTCGATATCAGCTGCAAGGGTAATGGTTTTGTCTGTAAAGTTGTCCTTGCCGCTGTTTACCTGCTCTGCCACCCAGGCCAGGCCTTTGGCGGTTAAAACAGTATAGTCATTGCCGGTTATGGTGTAATCCGTGTTAACTAACGCCGTTTTTGCCAAATCTTGCCAATCAAGATTACCCTCGGTGATTTTGATAAATCTGTCTTGCGGGAAATTAGTGATTGCTGCGCCTGTGGCGTTTTTGGTATACTCGACAGCAGATACACTATTGGCAGACGAGCCGTATTTCATAGTGTCGGCGATGGTGATAATAGGCATTGAACCAATAGCCGCAGCATCGCCATCACCTTGCGCTACGATATTACCACCATAAATATTGATAGTAGCAATACCTGATTTTGTGCCGATGCCCGGTTGGCTATCGCTACCCCATGCGTTCAGTGCGCCTATGGTTTCATCATTGCTCGTCTTTTGTGCATAGATAGTCAGTTGGCCATTAGTATTATTTACCTCAATGCCCTTGCTTGCCACCAAGGACACATTATTTGCTAAAATCAAATTCACATCATGGGTTATAGTTATTCTATCTGTTATTAGCACCTGCTCATTCACCACATACCAAGTTTCCTCGCCTCTTTTGCCGAGGCTGGTGTCTGCGCTGATGATTTTGTTTGCCACCACTTCTTGCTCAATACCGTTTTCGTCTATATACGTGGTTATTGGGGCCGGGATTAGCTTGGGATAGCCGCCATTATCGCTATCTTCCGTTGCCGCTGCCCATACATAGTCGCCTTCGGTGTAGATTTGTATGCCGTTTAGGGTATCGGTTAAGGTTTTTAGCTCGGCGGTGCTTTTGCCGATTATGTCAAGGGTGTCGGCCTGGTTGCCCACAGCCATGCCCACTGCGGCGTCCACTGTACTATCATAGTAGCTGTTGGAGATGACGCCGCCCTCAAAACTTCCCCCAACTATACCGCCTACGTATTTATTGCTTCCTGTTGCGGTCACTATGCCCACATGGTAAGAGTTATGAACTTGAGGTGCTTGGTTAATGATACTACCTGCTACACCGCCGGCATAGGCAGTTTCGTTGCTATCGGTTGCCTCGGCAGTTACTGCACCCATCTGGTAGCAGTTGTTAATAAGGCTGCTAGTAGTGGCTTCACCAACGATGCCGCCAGTGCTGGATCGCCCATTGGTGGATTTGCCTGCTATATCCCCATCGAAAGAACAGGAGATGATATTACTTTTTTCTATCGCCCCCAACACGCCGCCGGCATAGCTGCTTCCGGCTGCCTCAATCGTCACCGAGCCTGCTAGATTAAGATTTTTAATGGTTGCATCAGCTGCAAAGCCAAACAAGCCTGCGTAGACAGTTTCATTGCTCTTAATAGCCACCGTCATATTAGAAATCGTCTTGCCATTGCCGTCGAATATGCCTTGGAAGCTGTCAATAGGATTTTCTCCAATCGGTATCCAATTATGACCATCGAGGTTGATATCGCTCTCTAAGATTATGGTTTTGCCCAAGAAGCTGTTGCTGCCGTTATTTGCCTGATCAGCCACCCAGGCCAGACCCTTGGCGGTTTTGATGGTATAGGTGTCGCCGTCGGCAGATACACTGTAGTCGCCGGGGGAAGTGCCGAGGTTATTGGGATCCGTCCAAATTGTTGCACCAAGATAGGTTATCTCCCCCGCCGCCGTTGCCGGCAATGCCATCAGCGCCATCAAGCCCAGCACCATGCAAATTGCTATCAATGCCGATAAAACCCTATGCTTCGCCTTAATAAAGTTTTTCATAAAGTCCTCCTAAAAATTAGCTTTATTTATATAAAGACCGTTTTGCTCGCCTGCCGAAAACAAAAAGTACAAATATAGATATTAGTGTAGACAATAAATTATAACATAATTTAAAGTGGCAAGTCAATTCAGAAGCATTAGATCATAAATATATCTAAAAATGAACTTAGAAGCTTTGCATTTATAATTTATCAATTAATTATTAAAATTAATTGACATTGCTTTGGATAATTGATAAAATTAAGTTGGATAAATATAAGGCAAAATAAAAGGATGGTGCTTGTGAAAAAGGGCTTTATAGCAACCGTATGTATGGGGATGATATTTTTTATAGCCATTGCCTATAGCACGGTTCTGTTTAATAATACCGTAAATAAAGAATTAGAACAATCGATAAAACTTACGCTGGTTGATTTGGCAAATCAGCAGCAGCTTTCGCTTAATCGGCAGCTGGAAAGTATGATCTTTAATCTAACAAGTGTTGCCGAAACCCTGCCGATTATTGGGGTGGATGAAGGCGGTATTTTGGATTATGTTAAAGCAAAGCAAGAGGCCTTAAACTTAAAAACCGTTTTAATAGTAGATAATCAGGGCACCGCTTTTGTTGATGACGGTAAACTGTATGATGTATCTCAATCGCCATATTTTGATTTGGTGATGGCCGGAGAAGTATATGCCTCTACCCCTTATACCTCGCAATTTACCGATAGTGAGGTTGTTTGCGTTGCCGTGCCTATTTTTGTGGATGATTATATAGATGGCGTGCTTGCTGTGGAATATTGCACCAATTATCTTGATACTTTGCTTACTACTTTTACCGATAACAGAGGCCTAAATTTGGTAGTTGATGCAGGAAGTAATATTATTTTAAGCACAAATAGCCATGTTATTAGCTTTGATGCATTTAAGAATGCCATTTTTGAAGATGGTATAACTTTTGAAAAAGTCACCGATGATTTTGGGCAAAGAAAATCGGGCAGTATTTCCTATACCTTAAATGGGGTTCGTAAATTTGGCGAATATCGGCCGATTGAAATTAATGATTGGATGCTCTTTTTCGAGATTTCCGAAGAAAATCTAAATGATAGTGTGCACAATATCTCCAGTGCCATGATTTTAACAAGTGCCATGATTATAGTTTGCGCCTTAATAGCGCTTATCTATATTATCCTATCAAAAAATAAGCATGCTAAAAGCCTGGAAGAAGTTGCCTATTATGACGAGCTTACCGCCATCCCCAATATGATTAAGTTTAAAATGGATGTGGCCGAAGCTATTAAAAAAGATCCCCATGATACTTATACCATGGTAAAAATGGATATAGTTAACTTTAAGGCCATTAATGATATGTTTGGCTATGAAGAAGGCAATAATGTAATCTGCGCCGTTGCCGAAACCGGCAAAAATATAAATGAAGATAAATTTATTCAAGCCAGGGTGGCGGCTGAGGAATTTATGTTTTTTGCCGGCGGCTCGCTGTTGAAGAATTTAGAGCAAAATGCCGCAAATTATGAACAATTATTTAAAGATGCCATGCCACATCTGGCCGATCATCATTTTGAGTTTAGATATGGCAGATACTTTTTAAAGCCGGGCGAAAATGATGTTAATGACATTGTTCACAAAACTAATATTGCCCATGCTTTTGCCAAAAAAGATAATAGCAGCAATATTTGGGATTATGACGAAAACTTTACCAAAAAAGTGTTGCGTGATACCGAATTGGCGAATAAAATGCATAAGGCGCTAAGCAATCAAGAGTTTAAGGCCTTTTTGCAACCAAAATTCAGTGTTATCGATGGTAAAATTTGCGGCGCCGAAGCCCTGGTTAGATGGGTAGAGGCAGATAATAGCATGATTTATCCCAATGAATTTATTCCGCTGTTTGAGCAAAATGGCTTTATTGTCGAGCTGGATAAATATATGCTAAGATGCGTATGCGCAGCACTTAAAAAATGGTGCACTATGGGCAAGCCTTGTGTACCGATTTCGATTAACTTTTCGCGCTTGCATTTGCGCAATGCCAATTTTGTAGAGGATATTCATGCAATTACCACCGAATACGGCATAAGCCCCGAATTAATAGAAATCGAGCTTACCGAAAGTACGGTAATGGAAAATGAACAAACCTTGCATAAAATACTAAACGAGCTGCATAAAATAGGTTTTTGCGTATCGATAGATGATTTTGGCTCGGGTTATTCCTCTTTGGGCATGCTTAAAGATTTTAAAATGGATACCCTAAAGTTAGATAAAAGCTTTTTTGGTGATGAAGCAGATGAAGCAGATCATCATCGAGGCAATTTAGTGGTGGAAAGCATAGTAGCTTTGGCCGCTAATTTAGGCATGCACACCATAGCCGAAGGCATTGAAAAGAAATATCAGGAAGCATTTTTAAGAAAAATTAAATGCGATGCCGCCCAAGGCTATTTATATGCCAAACCAATGCCGATAGATGCTTTTGAAGAACTGTTTTATGGCCAAAAGCTATAGATTGTATCCCTTATCGTATGCAAAATTAGGAGGTTTAGTAATGAAGATGGAAAAAAGATTGATAATCTCCCCCTTGGTGATGTTGGTGATGCTTGTAATGCTGTTGCTATTAATACCAACAACGGCTTTAGCATCAATGCCAACCGATATTCCCACCGCTTTAGAAGGTGAAGCTTGGCAAGCCATAACGACCGGCGGTGCTTTAGCAAGCGGCAATTATTACCTAACAGACGATTTTAGCTTAAGTAGCAGCATTAGCATTGGCAGTGGAAAAATAGTTAACTTGCATCTAAATGATAAAATATTAACAGGTAATGGCAATAACCCGGTTATCACTATTACCGGTACCGGTGAGCTATATCTTTATGATGTGGCAAACGGCACTGCCAGATACTGGGATGGCTCGGCAATTGTAGAAGGTAGCAGCAATGATGATGGCCATTATAATTTTAATGGCGGCGCTATTACCGGTGGCAATGGCGGCGCAAGCGGCGGCGGCGGCGTAAAAATAGATAGTAGCCAAAGTGGCTCAACTGCCGAGTTTACCATGAATGGCGGCAATATTGTTGGCAATACAGCCGAAACCGGCGGCGGCGGTGTAAATGTATACCGTGGCTCAAGTGGTGATACTGCCACCTTTACGCTTAATAAAGGCAGCATTATTGGCAATAGCACAACAAAATTCTCCGGTGGCGGTGTAAGTGTTACAAATTCCGAGGCTGTTTTTAATATGAACGGTGGCAATATTAGCGGCAATACGGCCAAAGGCAATGCCGGTGGTGTAATTGTATATGGCGCAGTTATGAATATGTCCGGCTCGGCCTCTATTGACAATAATCAATCAGGCTCTAGCGGTGGCGGCATATTTGCAAATAGTAGGTCAACCATTAATATCAGCCAAAATGCTACTATTAGCAATAATAATGCCGAAAATGGCGGCGGCATATACCTTGGTACATCCTGCATCCTTAATATACAAGGCGGCTCGATTCAAAATAATCAGACCAGCTCAGATGGTGGCGGCGTATTTATAACAATGGATCCTGCCAGCTCATCATTTACGGCCAATGAATTTCATCTTAGTGGGCAAAGCATAATCATAAACAATACTAAAGGCGACGAGCAAAGCGCAAGCAATATTTATTTAATGGAAGATAAATTTATCACCATCGATAGCGCTTTAGGCGCAAATGCCCAAATCGGCATCACAACCCAAATAAGCCCCAGCGGCGATACAATGGTAGATGCAGCGCTAGGGAGCAGTGATTTGACTTATACCATCACAGATGATGATTTTAGCAAAATAAGCTCCGATGATAGCGCTTTTGGCATAGTTTTAGCCGATGATAAAATCAAGCTTAAGCGCTTGCCTCGCCCTGATGATTATGATATCAATGGCCTAACCGGCCAGGAGCAATGGCAAATATTAGGGGCAGATGGCACAGCTATTAACTATGATGCTAATAATACAGCCTATGTTTACCTTGAGGATAATCTGGATTTAACTACTAATCTTAACCTAAGCGCAGGGCAAAACCTGCATTTGCATCTTAATGGCTATATTTTAAAAGGAATAGCTAATACTGCGGTTATCACTGTAAATGGCGGCGGTACGCTTACTATTTATGATGCTGCAAATGGCCAAGCAAGATATGGCCAATGGGATGATAGTGCTATAAATTATAGCATCAGCACAACCGCATCAAGTGGCCAATACCATAGCTTTAACGGTGGCGCAATTACCGGCGCTAATGGTGGTCTTAATATTAGTGGCGATAATGGCGCACAGGCCACCGTTACCATGCATGGTGGCAATATTATCGGCAATAAAGCCACATCAAACGGCGGCGGCATACTTTTAAAAGAAGGCCTGCTTACCATAACCGGCGGCAATATCAGCGATAATATAAGCAATAATTTTGGCGGCGGCATCTTTATCGAAAATGCTGAATTAGAAATGAGCGGCGGCATTATCGGTGGCAACCGGGCTATGGATGGCGGCGGCATATATGTGGCTACAAATTCTCGGCTAAAGCTTAAGGATGCTATAATTATCAGCGATAATAGCCACACTATTACTAATATCGCCAATAATATCTATTTAACAGATGGTCAAAGCGTCAGCCTAACCGATGCCCTAGCTGCAAATGCTCAAATTGGCATCATCAGCCAAACCTCACCTAGCAACATAGCTTCGGTAGATATCGCCATGGCTGATAGTGGCTATACGCCCACCGAGGACGATTTGGCGCGATTTGCCTTGGACATAGATCAAGGCCTACTGGAACTTAGCAGTGATGGCAGTAAAATTATACTTAGCCTGCCTGCTCCACCCACGCTTCCGCCTGCTACCGGCACAGGTGATATCTCTAAAAATAATAATGACCAAACCCCGGTAGCCGAGCCGCAGGCAAATGATGAGGGCAATATCGAGGCTAGTGTGGATGTAAATTCGACTAGCCAAGGCAGCATAACCACGGCGCAGGTAGGGCAAGAGGATATAGCCAATGCCTTGGCCCAAGGAGTGGCGGCGCTTGCAGATACCGACCAGATAGCAGTGGATGCCAAGCTGGTTGTTGCGATCGAGATTCCTACCACCGAAGCAACAACGGAAGTTGTGGCCGAGTTTGCCATCGAGAGCATGACAGAGCTAGCCGGCAGCGAGGTTGATGAGCTTGCCATAGCCAGTGATGCAGGCACGGTTATCTTTGATAAGGCGGCAATCGATACTATTGCCAATCAAGCGGAAACCCTAGCCGAAGGCGAGGCCGAAACGATGCAGCTGGTGGTGCGCAAAGTGGAGGATAAGGCCGAACTTACCGAAAATCAGCAGCAAATAGTTGGCGAAAGCCCGGTTTATGAGCTGTATTTGGAGGTAGGCGGCAAGCGAATTTCCGATTTTGGCGGCGGCAAGGCTACGGTAATGGTACCGGAGGAGATAAGAGGCGATGAAGCCGAAACCATGAGGGTTTATTTTGTGGATGATGAAGGCAATATTTCGGCAGTGGAAGCCCATTATGATGCCGAAACCGGCATGGTTACTTTTATCACCGACCATTTTTCGCATTATCTAATCAGTACCGATATAGTGGATATTACTTTGCCTTTTACGGATATCAGCGAGGATAGCTGGTATTATGATTCTGTTCAATATGTATTCCAAAATCAAATAATGGTGGGCATGGCCGATACGGTATTTGAGCCAAACCTAGGCACAACCAGAGCGATGATAGTAACTATCTTGCATCGCCTCGAGGGCATGCCGGCGGCAGAGTATCAGCAGCTATTTGATGATATAATTGATGGCGTATGGAGCAGCGAGGCTATTATTTGGGCGGCTGAGCATAAAATTGTAGAAGGCTATGGCAATGGCCTGTTTGGGCCCGATGATAATATTACCCGCGAGCAGCTTGTGGCCATATTATATCGTTACAGCGAATATAAGGGTAATATATTAAGCAAGGGCGCCGAGCTAACAGGTTTTGCCGATGGCAATAAGGTATCCGATTGGGCGCAAGCAGCTATGGAATGGGCAGTGGCCGAGCAAATAGTAGTAGGCAAAGGCGCAGCCAATCTAGCCCCACAAAGCCAAGCAACACGTGCAGAGGTAGCCACGATATTAATGCGCTATCATAGTATGGAATAAAAATCCCTAAAAGTTTTTTGGTTCTTTTTATAAAAAAAGAATAAATCCTTGTGCTTTATTAATCTAAATCCGGAAAGTGCTTAACTATGTATATTTTAGCGATAGACACTTCTTTTTCAGCCTTAAGCCTGGCGATAGCCGGCGATGATCAAATTATAGCCAATTGTGGCCTAGATAGCGGCTTGCAGCATAGCAAAGTATTGCTAAGCTTAACAGATAGCCTGCTTAAAGCCGCCGATTTAAGCCTAACTGATATTGATTTGCTGGCCATTAGCAGCGGGCCGGGCTCTTTTACCGGGCTAAGAATAGGCCTGGCCACGGTTAAAGCTTGGGCTTTGGCCTTGGATAAGCCGCTGATTGCCATAAGTAGTTTGCAAGGCCTGGCCTATACCGCTATGGAGCAGGATTTTTTGATATGCCCTATTTTGGATGCGCGGCGCAATCAGGTTTATACGGCACTTTTTGATAATCAAAAACGCCTGCTTGAAGATCAGGCGCTTAAAATTGATGATTTATTGCAAAAGCTACAGGCATATCAAAGGCCAATTCTTTTTTGCGGCGATGCGCTTAAAGCATATCAGCAGCCAATCAAGGCAGCCTTGGCCGAAAATGCCCACTTTGCTAAAGCAGAGCGTCAAAAATTTATTGCCGCCGCCTTAAGTCAAATTGCAGTTAAAATGTATGATCAAGGCCAAATTTGCGACCCTATTAGTTTAGAACCCAATTATTTGCGCCTAGCCGAAGCCGAGCGCAAAAAGCTAGGCATTGAGGACGATTGATGGAAAATATAATAGAACAAGAATTAATAATCAGACGCCTAAATGTAGATGATGTAGCTGCTATTTTGATAATCGAGCGCCTATCTTTTAGCCTGCCGTGGACAGAAGGCGATTATCGGCGCGAATTAACCGAAAATCAGTTGGCGCATTATTATGGCTGCTTTGCCGGCAACGAGCTAATTGCCTTTGCCGGCTTTTGGCAAATATTGGATGAAGGGCATATTGCCAATGTGGCGGTGCATCCGCTTAGCCGTGCTAAAGGTATCGGTAAAATTTTGATGCAACATATTATGGCTGCATCCCAAGCATTAGGCGGCGCAAGGATGACTTTAGAAGTGCGCGCCGGCAATAATGTGGCTCAAAAACTGTATCAAAACCTGGGCTTTAAAGCGGTGGGAGTTCGCCCCCATTACTATAGTGATAATAATGAAGATGCCGTGATTATGTGGGGCAATTTGGAATAAAGCCCAAGGCAGCTAAAAGAGGAAGATTATGAGTTTAATTTTGGCATTTGAAAGCAGCTGTGATGAAACATCAGCTGCGATTGTAGAAGATGGACGCCTGGTAAAGGCTAATATTATCGCTTCGCAAATTGATATTCACCAAGCTTATGGTGGGGTAGTGCCCGAGATTGCTTCGCGCCATCATTTGCAAGCGATAATGCCGGTAACCAAGCAGGCGCTAAAGCAGGCTAATTGTGGCTTTAGCGATATTGCGGCCATTGCGGTAGCTAATGGGCCGGGTTTGGTAGGGCCGCTTTTGGTGGGGGTTTCTTTTGCCAAGGCGCTGGCTTATGCTTTGGATCTGCCCTTGATAGCAGTGCATCATTGGCAAGGGCATATTGCGGCGATTAATCTAAATCATCAATTGGCATACCCTTATTTGGCCTTGGTGGCATCGGGCAGCCATAGTGGGATTATTGTGGTTGAACAGGATAATATTAGCCTATTGGGGCAAAGCCAAGATGATGCCGCAGGCGAGGCATTTGACAAAATTGCCCGTGCCTTAGGCTTGCCTTATCCGGGTGGGCCGCAAATAGAAAAAGCCGCTCAAGCAGGTGATAAGGATTTTTGCATTTTTCCGAGGGCTAAAATGGATAATCCTTTTGATTTTAGTTTTAGCGGCCTAAAATCGGCGGTATTAAATGATTTAAATAAGCGGCGGATGCAAGGGCAAATTATAGATCAGAGCCTAATCAATAATATAGCCGCAGCCGCCCAGGAGGCTATTTGCGATACCTTAAGCGCCAAAACGGTAGCGGCAGCCAAGGCAAGGGGGCTAAAAAATATAGCCTTAGTGGGCGGTGTAGCAGCCAATAGCCGCCTAAGAGCGCTATTAAAAGAGCGAGCAGCCGAGCATGATATCAACTGCCTATGGCCGGATAAAATCTTTTGTACCGACAATGCCGCAATGATAGCGGCAGCAGCTTATCCTAAATATCAAAAAAAGGATTTTGCCCAACTAAACCTAAATGCCGAACCAAGATTGCCGTTTTAGATGCTGTTGCCAAAACCTAAATCAAAACCCCGATTTATCACGATGCCATTGATATAAATCGCGAAATTCTTTTTTAGTTAATCCCTGCTCTAAGGCCTTTTGTAGCATATAATCAGGGTAGGGGTAAATGCCAAAATGGCAATTTAAGTCTTCCGGCCAGCGCCGATTTAAGCAAAAACGGTAAAAGTGCCGATCTTGGGCTGCATAGCGCTTTATTTGAACCATATCGCCAGCGGCAGCCTGAAAAATAGCCTCGGCTATTAGCTCATCCTTAAATAAAAAACGGCGCTGGGGCTGCTTTATTATCTGCTCGATTAAGGCGCTAAGCCCGGCCTCGCCCTGCTGCCCTAAGGCAAAAATTAAGCCCCGCAAAAAATAGCCGTCAATATCCTCCGTTTGTGGGGTAGTTAATAAAGGGTAAAGTAGGGCAACTGTATCGGCCTTAGCGGATTTATCGGCCGGATTATTTTTAGCGGCAATCAGCAAAAGCATATCCAAAATTAAAAGCCGCCAATGGGTGGCTTTTTCTTTTTGCAAAAGCTTAATTAAGGGCAAAAAAGCTGCCGCCTGCTGCATACGGCCAATTGCCAATAAAGAACGCAAGCGAATAGAAAACTCCGTATTTTCGGACAGTTTTAATAGCGGAACAAAAGCCCCTTCTTCTCGGGCGGCATAACGCTCTATTTGGGGCAATAGTTGCAAAATCGCTAAACGCTCGCCGCCGAGGATTTGCTGCTGCCAATTGATAGGTAGGCTGGGCTTCATATTTTATCCTCATCCGTTTTGGCTTTTGCTTGCTCGGGGGCGATATTGATTTGCTCCTTAGGTTCTTTAGGGGTAATATATAGTGTTTTTTGCTGAAAATAATTTACCATGCCCGGCTTGGCGCCATTAGGCTTTTTGACCTGGTTTAGCTTGGTATAATCAATCGGAACCCGATTGCCGGCTCGGGCTTGGCTATACCAGCCGGCATATTCGGCGGCCTCGATAATCGTGCTTTCCGGCACTTGCTTATTATCGCTAACAATAATTACATGGCTGCCGGGAATTTTTTGGCTATGCAGCCAAATATCATCAGGCTGGCCAATTTTAAAGGTTAGGCGATCATTTTGCTTATTATTACGGCCAATCAAAATTTTAAAGCCATCAGCCGAAATATATTGCCTAGGTGGCAAACTTTCGCCTTCTTTTTTAGGCTTTTTATTACCCTTTTTATGAGGGCTAAGCGGTGGCAAATAATGGCCATGGCGCAGCTCTTTTACGATTTCATCTAATTCGGCAATCTCCATGGCTTGCTCTAGGCTATTGGCCACGGTTTGCAAATATTCCAATTCCTGCTCGTTTTCGGCCAAGTGAGTGCTAATTTGCACATAAGCCTTACGGCATTTATTGTATTTATGATAATAATGTTGTATATTTTGTTGGGGATTTTTAGACGGATCTAATTTAATCAAAATCACCTGATAAGGCTCATTAAAAGAGTTTAATTCCACCTGCTCTAAACCGCGGCCGCCTTCGGCAATTTGCTGGATATGGTATAAATTTGCAGCCAATAAATCGCCCATTTCTTTATAACTATCGCCTTTTTCGGCGGCCTTTAAATCGGCCTGCTGCAAATTAATCTTTTTTTGCAGGCGGTTTAAATGCTGGCTTAGCTTTTTCTTTAAGCTTTGCTTATACTGATTAAGGCTGCTTAAATTTTCGGCCTGCTGATAAAAAGCATTTAAAGCCTCGCCCATGGTGGCAAAATATACACATTCCTCCGGCAACCAGGCGGCGGCCGGATAGGCGGCAAAATCGCGATAAATGCCGTTTTGCTTGCGAATTACCGGCCTAAATTGGCCATTTTGATAGCGGCTTGCCAAATCATCTAATTGCTTAAATATCAGCTCCAGCTCGTATTCGCCCAGTTGGTCGATGCTTAAATCGGGGCTTAAATTGGCCGCTAAAAGCAAATCCTCGGCCATTTTGGGGCTTAAGCCGACCAGCTTTTTGGCTATTTGCGGCGCTAAGGCTTGCTCTAGGTTATCATCGCTGCTATCGATTAATAGCTCGGCCAAGGCTTGGCTGCTTTTTAAGGGCAAATAGCTTTTGTTTAAAGGCGGCGGCGCAAGATAAGGCCGATTAGGCAAAACCTCGCGATAACGGGAGCGGCTAAAATCATAGCGATGAATACCGTCCACAATTTGGCCATCTTCATTAACCAAAATAATATTGCTATGCTTATTCATAATTTCGATGATAAGGCGCATCTTAATATTATCGCCCACCTCGTTGCGGGTGATAAAATGCAAGCTAGCCACCCTTTCGTATGGGGTTTGCTCAATCGATTTTAAGGTAGCGCCCTCTAGCCATTTGCGCATTACCATCAAAAATAAGGGGGCTGTATCGGGGTTTTGCTTAAGCTCGGCGCTTTTATGGATGCGGGCATAGGCCGCATGGGCGCTAAGCAGGATTTTGCCTGAACCATTAGGGCTATAATAGCGCAAAACTATGGTGTTGGAATCCGGCTGATGAATTTTATTAATTTTGGCCGGTAAGATATCGCTAGAAATTTCGGCTATGGCTGCTGCCATAACATAACAATCAAATGCCATGGATAATACCACCTTTTTAAGTTATAATATATAAAATAGCCTTAAGCAGGAAAAAAGTCAAGAAAAATCGCTAAAAAAAAAGGATTTTATTTACTTCGGTAGAATTTGATTAAAGAAATAGCAAAATTTTAATTAAATATAGCACTATAAGGCGGTTATTTATGAAAAGCATGACCGGTTTTGGCCATGGGGAGGCCCAAGGCGAAAATTATAATATAATTATCGAAATGCGTTCGGTTAATCATCGATATTTGGAAATTTCATTAAGAATACCTAAACAGTTTACCGGTTTAGAGGATAAACTTAAAAAGTTAGCTCAAACTAAGCTTCAAAGGGGAAAAATCGATATTTTTTTCACTTTTGAGCAAATTTCTCCCCAAAATGTGGATTTAAAGCTTGACAAAAATTTGGCTATAGCTTATCATAAATCAATGATAGAGCTTGCCCAGCTGCTTAATTTGCCCAATACTTTAACCGTAGAGCAGTTGGCAACTTTGCCCGGTGTAATTATGCAAGAAAAATCCGTAGATGATTTGGACGAGGTTGGCCAATTGGCCGAGCTTGCTTTAAATCGGGCTTTGGATAGCTTGATTGCGATGCGTCAAACCGAGGGTAAATCTTTAGCCGATGATATTTTAAATCGATGTCAGATTATTTATCTGGCAGCCGAGCAAATATTGCGGCTATTACCTGATATTTTGGCCGAGCAGCAGCAAAAAATGCGTAAAAGAATTGGCGAAATTCTTAATCAGGTTCCGGTGGATGAAAATAAATTGGCCAATGAAATGGCCTATCTGGCGGACAAAACCGATGTTGCCGAAGAATTAACCCGCTTATTTAGTCATATCGAGCAATTAAAAGAGGCTTTAAACTCGGATGATGTAGTAGGCAGGCGCTTGGATTTTCTTTTGCAAGAGATGAATCGGGAAGTAAATACTATCGGCTCGAAAACCAATTCCTTAAAAGTAAGCAATATTGTTATTGAACTTAAAAGCGAATTGGAAAAAATACGAGAACAAGTGCAAAACATTGAATAATTTTGGAGGTGTATTTTAATGGCAATACCAACATTATCTGCCGAAGCAAGACAACAAGCATTACAAAAAGCTCAACAAATCCGTTCCCAGCGTATGGAAGTACGCAAGCAACTTAAAGCCGGTAAATTATCTTTATCCGATATCTTAGCCGATATGGATAATGAAGTTTACTCCAAAATGCGGGTTAAGTATTTACTGGAATCTTTGCCCCAAGTAGGCAAAATCACTGCGGCTAAGGTTATGGCCGAAATCGATATCGACGAAGCTCGTCGTGTACAAGGTTTAGGTAGCCGTCAGAAGGCTCAGTTATTAGAGCGTTTAGGTTAATTTACTTGGGCAATTAAAATGGATATAGATTTAATTAGTATTGGCTTTGGCAATTCTTTGGCAGCTAATAGGGTTATTGCGATAATTGGGCCCGATTCGGCACCGATTAAGCGCCTGATTTTGGATGCCAAAGAAGCCGGCCGATTAATTGATGCAACCTGTGGCCGAAGAACAAGGGCGGTTATTGTTATGGATAACAGCCATATTGTTCTTTCGGCTTTATTGCCCGACACTATTAAAGAGCGCTTTGGCAAAAACTTAATTAAGGCAGGTGAGTAATTTGAGTGCAGAAAGTTATGGCATATTACTTATTGTTTCCGGCCCTTCCGGTGTAGGTAAGGGCACGGTTTGTAAGCGCCTGCGGGAAATTAATTCGAATGTTTGCCTGGCGGTTTCGGCTACAACTCGTTTACCTCGCCCGCAGGAAATTAATGGCATTCATTATCATTTTATCAAAATGGATGAATTTATTGCCAAAAAAGCAGCCGGCGAGTTTTTAGAATGGGCAGAAGTTTATGGCAACTATTATGGCACTTTAGTTTCGGCTGTTAATGATAAATTGCAGGCCGGCTATGATGTTATTTTGGAAATAGATACCCAAGGTGCGCGGCAGATTAGGCAAGTATGTCCGGCCGGGGTTTATATTTATTTATTGCCGCCCAGCCTAGACGAATTAAAGCGGCGCATTATTGCCCGTGCAACCGAAAGCGCCGATATGCTGGGCTTACGCCTAAGCAAGGCCGAATTTGAGATGTCTTTAGCGGTAGAGTATGATTATCGTGTTACTAATCACAGTGTAGACGAGGCGGCCGAAGAGCTGGCTAAGATTTTAGCCACCGAAAAAAAGCGCCGCTTAGAAGTGGAGGAAGAATGCTAAATAGGCCACCGCTTAATCAGTTGATGAATTATGTGGATTCTAAATATACTTTAGTGGTTGTGGCTGCTAAAAGGGCTAGAATTACCATGGAAACCAATGCCGATGATTTGCATATCAATAAAATTAATCCGGTAAGTGCCGCCTTAGAAGAAGTGGCTCAAGGTAGCTTAATCTGGCAAAGGATTAAGGAATTACCCAAATAAGCTAAGGCAGGGCGATTATGTTTAAAGATTGCAAAATTACAATAGGCCTAACCGGCGGCATAGCTGCTTATAAGGCTGTAGATATTGTAAGTTGGCTAAAGCAAAACGGGGCGCAGGTGCAGGTAGTGATGACCGAAGGCGCTACCAAAATTATTAGCCCCCTTACCTTAAAAACTTTATCCGGCAGGCCGGTATTAACCGATATTTTTACCGAAGATGCCGCCTTTAATGTGCCGCATATAGATGCGGCCGCTTGTGATGCTATGATGATTATCCCGGCCACCGCCAATATTATGGCTAAGGCCGCCTATGGCCTGGCCGATGATGTTTTATCGGCAACCTTGCTTGCCACTAAAGCGCCATTATTAATTGCGCCGGCCATGAATATCAATATGTATGCCCACCCTGCTACCCAGGCTAATTTGGCCATTTTAAGGGAGCGGGGCGCTTATATTATCGAACCTGCCTATGGCCGTATGGCCTGCGGCACCGAGGGCAAAGGCCGTTTGCCCGATTTTGATTGCCTAAAGCAGCAAATAAGCATTTTTTTGCAGCCCAAATCAGCCGCTTTAAGCTTAGCTAAAGGGCAAGCCAATTTGGCGGCTCTTAGCGGCAAAAATATCTTAATCAGCGCCGGCCCTACTTATGAGTATATCGATGCCGTTCGTTTTATTGGCAATCGCAGCTCCGGCAAAATGGGCTATGCTCTGGCCGAAGCCTTGAGCAATTTAGGGGCTAATATTAGCTTGGTATCGGGGCCTACCGCTTTGATGCCGCCTAAGAATATAAAATTTATGCCGGTGATTAGTGCCGCGCAAATGCAAGCGGCTATCGAGGCCGAATATGCTGCTGCTGATATTGTAATTATGGCCGCCGCAGTGGCCGATTATCGGCCGCAGCAACAAATAAATCATAAAGTAAAAAAGCAGGCTAGCTATGATATTCAGCTGATAGCCAATCCCGATATTTTAGCCGGCTTAGGCCGCAAAAAGGCCAATAAAATTTTGGTGGGTTTTGCTGCCGAAACCGATAATTTAATCGGCTATGCCCAAAAAAAGCTAAAAGAGAAAAATCTCGACCTAATCATCGCCAATGATGTAAGCCAGCCCGGTGCCGGTTTTGATATCGATACCAATATCATCAGCATGATTAAGGCCGATTTACCTGATCAAATTATCGAATTACCGCAAATGAGCAAAAAAGAAGCCGCTTATAAGATTGCCGAGCAAATTGCTGATTTAATCAAATAAGCATCATTAACTAAGCATCACCAATAAGAGGCTTTTTATATATAACAAGTTGAAATTTTTAAGTAAAAGGAGGAAGTAAATTGACTAAATTATTTACATCAGAATCGGTTACCGAAGGGCATCCCGATAAAATGGCGGATCAAATATCCGACTCTATTTTAGATGCGATGCTAGCTCAAGATAAAAAAAGCCGTGTAGCATGCGAAACCCTAGTAACCACCGGCCTGGTACTGGTAGCAGGCGAAATTACCACCAATTGCTATGTTGATATCCCCCGTTTGGTAAGGAATACGATTAGGGATATTGGCTATACTCGTGCTAAATTTGGTTTTGATTGCGAAACCTGCGCTGTTACTTTATGCTTAGACGAGCAATCCGGCGATATTGCTATGGGGGTAGATCAAGCCTTAGAGAGCAAGCAAGGTGATAGTGATAATTATGCTACTGTTGGTGCCGGCGACCAGGGCATGATGTTTGGTTATGCTTGCAATGAAACTGATGAATATATGCCTTTGCCGATTAGTTTGGCGCATAAACTAAGCCAAAGTTTAACGGCGGTGCGCAAATCCGAGGTGCTTTCGCCTTTATTGCCGGATGGCAAATCGCAAGTTACCGTGGAGTATGATGAAGCGGGCAAGCCTAAGCGTATTGATACAGTGGTTATATCGTCGCAGCATCGTGCTGATATCGAGCTGGCCGATTTACGTCCTTATATTATCGAAAAAGTAATTAAAAGCACTTTACCTGCTGATTTAATTGATGATAATACTCGTTATTTGGTAAATCCTACCGGTCGTTTTGTAATTGGCGGCCCTCATGGTGATACCGGTTTAACCGGCCGTAAAATCATCGTAGATACTTATGGTGGTATGGCGCGTCATGGTGGCGGTTGTTTTTCGGGCAAAGACCCGACTAAGGTAGACCGTTCGGCCGCTTATATGGCCAGATATATGGCCAAGCAGATTGTGGCTGCCGGTTTTGCCGAGCAATGCGAGGTGCAATTGGCCTATGCTATTGGCGTAGCCGAGCCGGTTTCGATTAGGGTAGACACTTTTGGTACCGGCAAGGTAAGCGAAGAAAAGCTAATTCAAGCTTGCTGCAAGGTATTTGATGCTCGTCCGGCTGCGATTATCGAGCAATTCGACTTATTGCGCCCCATTTATAAGCAAACTGCGGCTTATGGTCACTTTGGGCGTAATGATTTAGATTTACCTTGGGAAAAGTTAGATATGGTTGAAGCTTTTCAAAAACATGTATAAGTAATTTTAGAAGGGGGGCTGTCGCAAAAGCGATAGCCCCCAATTTTTCTAAAAGTTTTTGCTTTTGCTTTTTTCAAAAAGCAAAGGTCTTAATCTTTTGAACTT
>CAYJPF010000047.1:0-20215 GCA_964372025.1 uncultured Peptococcaceae bacterium
GTTTTCTCTTTGCTTGCAATAGAAAACATTTTTATCTGCTTGGGCGGTTTAGCTGTCGGCATATTGCACAGAGGATTTTTGCATAAAGGTGTCGTAATTATTATTGCTACAGTCAATAAACTATTGCAAGAAACTAAAAGCGAAATTAAGGTGATATTTAATGTTTTTAAAGAAAAAGAATATAACCTCTACCGCAACTTACTCGGAGAAGATAATTAAACTAAAACAAGCTATTGAGGATACGCAAGTAATCATTATCGGCGCCGGTGCAGGGCTTTCTGCAGCTGCTGGGCTGCTATACAGCGGCGAGCGATTTAAGCGATTATTTGCAGATTATATAGATAAATATGGCTTTAGTGATATGTATTCGGCTGCATTTTATCATCATCAATCCCCTGAGGAGTTTTGGGGATATTTTAGCAAGCATATTTATTATAATCGCTATGCACAAGATCTAAATAATACCTATGCCAACTTGTTTAAACTTGTATCAAATAAGGACTATTTTGTGATAACTACCAATGTGGATCATATCTTCCAAAATACTGGCTTTGATAAAGAACATTTATTTTATACCCAAGGTGATTATGGGCTTTTGCAGTGCTCTGTTCCTTGCCATAACAAAACTTATGATAATAAAGAACTTATTTATCAAATGGTAAATGAACAAACAAATTTTAAAATACCAACCGAACTAATCCCCTACTGTCCAAAATGCGCAAAGCCCATGACTACAAACTTGCGTAAAGATAATACTTTTGTTCAAGATAGTGGCTGGGATAAAGCGATGATTAGATATCAAACATTTATCCAAGAAAATAAAGCTAAAAAAGTTTTGTTTTTGGAACTTGGGGTGGGCTTTAATACCCCATCAATCATAAAATATCCCTTTTGGCAGATGACATATAATAATAAAAATGCCATTTTGGCAAGCATAAATATGGGCGATGCTATTTGTGCTAAAGAAATTGTAGATCAATCATTATTGTTTGATGATGATATAAAAAAGGTGCTGGAAGACTTAAACAGCAATTAAGAAAGATGGCTTTTAAAAAAGCCAAAGGATTAACCCCCTGTGGGGAGGATGGAAGGGGGGCTTGTCTCCCTTTTGTTTAATAAATTGCAGCATAAACTGCCTATTCTTTCCTGTTGCTGGAAAGTATAGGCAAAAAGCGCAGTTTTTTGATGACTAAAGAGGCTATCGCACTATTTGCGGTAGCCCCTTTTTTTCATCATAACTGTTATTGGTTTCTTGCTTGATATTGAGGGCTGTTTTGGCTATCGCCAAAAGGCGCCGGTTTTAAGCCAATTTTATTTCCTGCCAGCTTTTTTGCCTTTATGTTGATGTGCTTGCTTTGATTCTTTAATCTTTCTAGCAAATTCTGGGCAATAACTCCCCTTCCGGCTTGGGGATAATCCTTTGGCCACCATAAGGGGTGCGCATAATTAATGATGCTCCGGCTAAAGGCTCAATTACATGGCCAATAATGGCCGCATTTTTTGTCAAATCAAAATTGGCTAAAATTGCTAAGGCCTGCTCGGCTTTAGCGGCAGGCAAAGCTGTAACAAATTTGCCTTCATTTGCAACATATAATGGATCGATGCCCAAAATTTTAGCAGCCATGGCTGTATTTTTAGCCATCGGGATACTATTTTCGTCGATTTCAATGCTTAAAGATGCCGCTTCGGCCCATTCATGCAAAACCGAAGCCAAACCACCACGAGTAGGATCACGCAAGCAGCTTAAATCGGCTATTTCTTGACAAAGGGCGGCAATTGGCTCGGCTAAAGGGGCTACATCACTGCTTAAGGGCGGATCAAAATCCAGACCTTCGCGAGCAGCCAAAATGGCCAAACCATGCTCCGCTAAGTTGCCGCTAAGGATAATCACATCGCCTAGCTTGGGCTTAACATCTAATGCTTTTTGCTCAAAAAAACCAATCCCGGCTGTATTAATATAGATGCCATCGGCCTGCCCCTTGGCTACCACCTTGGTATCGCCGCTAACAATTTTAACATTAGCCTGCTTGGCTGCTTGCGCCATCGAATTAATTATTGCTTTTAATTCGCTAAAAGGTAATCCTACCTCCAAAATTAAAGAACAGGTAAGATAATAAGGCTTAGCACCGCTCATTGCTAAATCATTGATCGTGCCGGCTACCGCCAATTTACCGATATCACCACCGGGAAAAAAACGCGGCGTTATCACAAAACTATCAGTAGTAAAGGCTAAATTAGCGCCTATTGCAGGGCAAACAGCGCTATCACCTAATTGATTCAAATAAGCATTATCAAAAGCAGGCCTAAAGATTTGCTCCACCAATTCTTGATAAGCTCGCCCGCCGGCACCATGAGCCATGGTTATATATTGCTCGCTCATAAATTACCCCCTTCATAATGATAAGCCGCAGCACAACTACCCTCATGAGAAACCATACAAGCCCCTAAGGGCTGGCCGGGATGGCAAAATTTGCCAAAAAGTTTACATTGGCGGGGCAGCATCTCGCCCCTTAAAATTGCACCGCAAGCACAGCCATGCTGAGCAGGCGGCACTTGATACTCGATTTTAAAACGATTTTCGGCCGCAAAGGCGGCATAGTTATCATTTAATTTTAAAGCGCTGCCATTAATTTGCCCCAAGCCACGCCAAGTGCCATCTGTAATCGAAAAAACATCCTCGAGCAGGCTTTTAGCAATTGGCGAACCTTGCTCTTTTACCGCCAGCGGATAGCAATTAGCCACCTTTTTTATAGGGTATGCCATTTGCTGAAGAATATTTTTTAGCGCCAACATAATTTCCGGCGGCTCAAAACCGGCAATAGCCGCCGGCATTGCCAGCTCCTCGGCCACAAAATCAAAATAGGCTGCCCCGGTAACCGCTGCCACATGGCCCGGGCATAAAAGGCCATCTAAATGATGATTTGCAGCCAGCAATGCCCGCAAAGCCTGCGGCATTAAGCGATGGCCATTAATAATCGAAAAGTTAGCTATCCCCTGCTCAGCAGCCATTTTAACCGCAGCTGCCGTTAAAGGGGCAGTGGTTTCAAAGCCCACCGCTAAAAAAACAATTTGCTGATTAGGCTTAGCCTTGGCCAAATTAAGCGCATCTAAAGGCGAGGTAGCTAAATGAATATTTGCCCCCAAGCCACGCATCTTTAGCAGGCTATTATCGGCTAAAGGCACTTTAAGCATATCGCCAAAAGTGCTGATAACTATTTGCTCTTGCTTAGCTAAAGCCAAGGCAAAGGCCAAGATATCGGCCGGCGTAACACAAACCGGGCAGCCCGGCCCGGAAATTAAATTAATATTAGATGGCAAAATTTTCTTTAAGGCAGCTTTGGCTATGGCATGGGTATGCGTACCACAAACCTCCATAATAGTGATATGCTTATTTTGCCAATTATTGCGTAACAAAATATCATTTATTTCGGCCAACATTAATTTTATATCTTGGGGCTTTTGTTGATAAAGATTATTATTGCCCATACATGCCGGCCTCGCGATTAAGCTGCTGCAGCTCTTTGCCATAATCTTGATCTAAAACTTGAATAATAAAACCGGCATGCACCAAAACAAAATCATCCACTTTTAAATTAGGAAATAATAGCCAAGCCGCTTTTTTGCGCAGGCCATCATAATCGATAATTGCCATATCCCCTGCTATCTCTACTACCTTGCCGGCAATTGCTAAACACATATTAGCCCTCCTTAATCAAATTAGCCGCCGCCACAGCCACCTGGCCAAAAGCCAAACCACCATCATTAGCAGGCAGCAAACTATTGCTTAATACCGTAAATCCATCCTCGGTCAATAATTGTTTTGCAGTGCTTAGCAAATGGCGATTTTGCCAACAACCACCTGCTAAAACTAGCTTATTTAAACCCCGCTCTGCCCTAATTTGGCGAGCAGTTTTAAGGCAAATTAGGCAAATCGCCTGCTGAAAACGATAAGCAATCAAACCTAAATCAACATTTTTTGCTTTATCATTAATAATTTGAGCAATTAATGGCCTCCAATCCCATTGCCATGGGCCATCATCGGGCTTAATAAAATCAAATTGATAAGTTCCCTGCCCTTTTAGCAGGTTGTTTTCCAAAATAATTGCTGCTTGCCCTTCATAATCTATTTGCTCCCTGGGCCATAATAAATTAGATACCCCATCAAAAAGTCGCCCTAAACCGCTGCTTAAAACCGTATTTATGCCCTGGGCGGCCATCTTTTTGATTAAAGGTAATTCCGGCGGCCAATTGCAGGCATCTTCGCGGCCAATCGCAGCTAAAAGGGCATAACTTAAGCGCCAGGGCTGATATATCGCCTGCTCGCCACCGATTAAAGGCAAATAAGCCAAGTGAGCATAACGCTCAAATTTTTGGCAATCGCCAATTAAGGTTTCGCCACCCCAAATATGGCCGTCTAAACCATAGCCACTGCCATCGAAAATAAAACCAATTACCGGCTCATTAAGCTGATGCTCTGCCAAAACGGCAGCTAAATGCCCATGATGATGCTGTACTTGTATGCCTTGCAAATTTTGTCCCAGCGCCTTAGCCTCGGCCAAAATTTGCTGAGCAAAAGCATAATTACTATAATCGGGATGATAATCATAAGCCAAAATTTGCGGATTTAGGGCAAACATTTGCTTAAAATAATCAATCTCGGCCTGGTAGCGGCTAAAGGTGGCATATTGCGCCAACTCGCCGATATGCTGGCTTAAAAAAGCTTGCCCATTTTGAGCCAAACAAAAGGTGTTTTTTTGCTCGCCACCCAAGGCCAAAATTGGCGCTTTGGCTAGCGGCAAAGCAATTGGCTCGGGGGCAAAACCCCTGCTCCGCCTAATAAAATAGCTTTGGCTATCCTGATAGAACATTACCGAATCATCATTAGGCCTAAAAATAGGCCGATTATGGCTTAAGCAAGCATCAGCCAAAAAGCTAATTTGCGCCCAATCCTGTTCGGTATAGGCCAGCGGCAAATCGCTGATATTGGCACTGGTCATCACCAGCGCTTTAAATTCGGCCATTAGTAAATAATGCAGTGGCGTATATGGTAGCATTATGCCCCAAAAACGTTCATAAAGAGCAATATTTTGTGACAAATCGGGTTTTGCAGCATCCCGCTTTGCCAATAACATAATCGGGCGACGGCTACTATTTAATAAACCCCATTCTTCGTCATTTAGCAAGCAATATTTTTTGATAAGCGCTTGCTCGGCCATCATAATTGCAAAAGGTTTAGCTTCGCGAATTTTGCGTTGACGCAGCTTAAGCACGGCTTGATCATTAAATGCATCACAGGCCAAATGATACCCACCCAAGCCTTTAATGGCTACTATTTTACCTTGCCTTAAAAAATCGATAGCCTTATTTAAGGCATTTTGCTCACAAAAACCATTACCATCATCAAAATAAAGCCTAGGCCCACATTTAGCGCAGGCAATAGGCTGAGCATGAAAACGTCGATTAAAAGGGTCGGCATATTCGGACGCACAATCCTCGCAAAGATCAAAATCCTTCATGGTGGTAAAGGGGCGATCATAGGGTAAGTTTTCGATAATCGTAAAACGGGGCCCGCAATTGGTGCAATTTAAAAATGGGTATTGATAAAAACGTCCGTTAATATCAGCCATTTCGGACAAACAATCCGCGCAAGGAGCAGTATCGGCAGCAATTAAGGTTTGCTTAAGGCCACTTTTGCTGGCACTAATGATAAAATCGCTGCTATAGTCTTGTTTAATCCGGCTAATTATTAAATCATCAATCCTGGCCAAAGGCGGCTTTTTATTAAGCAAATCTTGCTTAAAGGCCTGTAAGGCGGCAACATCGCCTTCAATTTCCAATAAAACGCCTTGGCTATCATTATTAACCCAGCCGCTTAAATTATGGCTTTTAGCCAGCTGAAAAACAAAGGGCCTAAAGCCAACCCCTTGTACAATCCCCTTAACCCTAATTTGCCAGCGCCCGGATACAGCCATTAATCTTCGGCCAGTTTCTTGGCCTTTACCAGGCTAATTAAGTAATCTGCCAATTGATCCACGCCCTGAACCTG
The DNA here is from genome assembly GCA_964372025.1 of uncultured Peptococcaceae bacterium. GTDB lineage: Bacteria > Bacillota > Dehalobacteriia > UBA4068 > UBA4068 > CAYJBP01. The sequence continues at coordinate 6,047 of CAYJPF010000047.1, forward strand.
GCCCACTCGGCAAGATGTATAAAAGATTTCCATTTGCGGATTAACAGCTAAAATATCGGTTTCCATATCCGGCAATTTAAAATCAACTGTATCTAAAATATCCACTTTATTGATGGCTGTAATATGCGATGATTGAAAAGCTTTGGGGTATTTAGCAGGCTTATCCGCTCCTTCGGCAATGCTTAGCACCACCATGCGGCAATCTTCACCCAAATCATAGGCGGCAGGATAAACCAAATCGCCTACATTTTCGATGATAATCATATCGATATCATCAAGGTAAAAGCCAGGTAAAACCCGATTAACCATCGAAGCATCCAGATATCCGCTATCATCGGTATTAATTTGCACAACATTTACCCCACAGGCCGAAATCCGCTGGGCATCACGGGCTGTGGCCAAATCGCCTTCGATTACCGCAACCCTTAAAAACTGTTGCAAAAAGCGCAGGATAGTTTCCAGCAAGGCGGTTTTACCCGAGCCGGGTGCACCCATAATATTGAGGGCAAAGACCTTTTTATGATTAAAAATAGCCCTATTTTCTGCAGCATAAGCTTTATTTAATTCCGGACTTAGATGTTGATCGGTCATAAGCCAACCCTCCTTAATTTAATTATAGTAAAGGTTTACTAAATTATCCTATTATATATTATATTACAAGTTAAGCATTTTGGCAAGCTCTGCCCAAGATAAAATCTTAATTTCTAAACTTTCGGCCTTGGCTACCTTGCTGCCACCGTTTTCGCCCAAAAGCAAATAATCGGTTTTTTTGCTAATTGCGGCCATCACCTTAGCCCCATGATCCTGTAAAATTTGCTTGGCCTGATCGCGGCTAATATCCGGCAATGTACCGCTGATTACAAAACTTTTGCCTGCTAAAGCCCCATCTAAAATTGGCTGTTCGCCTTGCATATTCAAACCGGCATCCTTAAATTTGGCTACTAAACGCAAATTATCATCCTGTTTAAAATAATCATAAATTGCAGCCGCTATCTTAATACCCAAGCCATCAATGGCAATAAATTGTGCCTCATCGGCAGCCATAATTGCAGCCAAATCCTTAAAGTTTTCGGCCAATAATTGGGCGGCCTTCTCCCCCACAAAACGAATTCCTAAAGCCGTTAACAGCCTGCTTAAAGGCATATTTTTGCTATTTTCTATCGCTGCCAATAAATTAGCGGCCGATTTTTCACCCAAACGGGGCAAGGCGGCAATATCCTCTGCCTTTAAATGATAGATATCGGCCATATCATTAATCAAGTTAGCCTCCAGTAACTGCTCGATAATGGCGCTACCCAAGCCATCGATATCCATTGCTTTTTTGGAGGCAAAATAGGCAATCATCTCTTTAATTCTAGCCGGGCAGTGGGTGTTTGGGCAACGCCAAGCAGCTTCGCCTTCCTCCCTAATCGCAGCCGTTGCGCAGATCGGGCAATTTTTGGGCATTTGATAGGGGCTGGCCTTAAGTGGCCTTTTTTCCGGCAATACATTGAGTACCTCGGGGATAATATCGCCGGCTTTATGAATCAAAACCGTATCACCTAAGCAAATTCCCTTTTCGATAATATAGTCCTCATTATGTAGGCTAGCTCGGCTTACCACTGTGCCGGCCAGGCTAACCGGCTTAAAAACGGCGGTGGGAGTAAGATTGCCGGTGCGCCCCACGCCAATAATTATATCCTCGATAACCGTTTCGGCAACCTCGGCCGGAAACTTATAGGCTATCGCCCATTTTGGGAAACGCGAAGTATAGCCAATATCATCCCTTTGGCTAATATCATTTAGCTTAATCACCAAACCATCTATATCATAAGCCAAGCTATAACGCTTATTTTGCGCCTCAAGCAAATAATTTTGCAAGCTATTTTCATCACTAATCAATTGATAATCACGATTAATCGGCAATCCCAATTCGGCCAAAAAGTGTAGTAAATCCTCCTGGTTTTGAGGCATATCGGCCACCCCTTCGGCGGCAATAATATCATAAAGGAAAATCGAAAGCGGCCTTTGCGCAGTTATCCCGGCATCCAATTGCCGCAAAGATCCGGCCGCCGCATTGCGGGCATTGGCAAATAGTTTTTCGCCCATTTCGGCACGGACGTTATTTAGATTACTAAAATCATCTTTAGCCAAATAAATTTCCCCTCTTAGGCAAATCATTGGTAAAGGCCTGCTTAAGCGCTTTGGCAATGCCTCAATAGTGGCCACATTGGCAGTAACATTTTCGCCGATTAGGCCATCGCCACGGGTGGCAGCCGAGTAAAAATTACCATCGCGATAGGTTATGGCAATTGATAAACCATCAATTTTCCATTCCACCAAAAATTGGGGATTGCTTAAATCGCTATTCTTAATAAGCCGATTTTTAAAAGCCGCAATCCCCTCCCAATCAAAAGCATTATCCAATGATAATAGGGCTGCCGGATGTTCAAGCGCTGCAAATTTGGCCAAACGCAAGCCACCCACCTTTTGCGTAGGCGAATTAGGATCAACTAAATCAGGAAAGGCCTCCTCTAAGGCTTTTAATTGATTAAATAACAAATCATAATCAGCATCGCTGATTATGGGATTATCATTTTCATAATAAGCCTGATTATAGCGCTCGATATCCTGCCTTAAGCTAGTTATCTGCTCTAAAGCTAAATTTTTATCCATAATTAGACCTCCGCAAGCCATCACAATTTATGCTATTAAAATGCAGGGATAGAATTAATCCCATCCCTGCTTATTATACCCAAAACCAATATTTTATCCAAATAAGCGCTGCTATACTCGCTGCAAAGGGGCATAGCGCCATAATAGCTTTTTAAGGCCTTGACCGGGGAAAGCTACCGTTAAGGCCAGCTTATCGCCGCTACCTTCTACAGCCACTACCATGCCATCGCCAAACTTGGCATGACGCACCTTATCTCCCACTTTTAATACCTGGACATTATCGGCCTCTTTGACCACTTCCTTGGGCTTAACGGTGGGCGCAAAAACATTATCGGTATAAACGGTGCTTTTGATTTGCCTTTCCGGCGGCTTATAGGCCAAAAGACCGCTTTTTTCCATCATATCGGTGGGCAGTTCGCCGATAAAGCGCGAAGGGCGGCTGCGCTCATAATGGCCGCGCACCTGGCGACGATGCGCCACGCTAAGATAAAGACGCTCTTCGGCACGGGTTAGGCCTACATAACAAAGCCGTCTTTCTTCTTCCATTTCATCTTCATTCATACTCAGCAAAACCCGCTGATGAGGGAATAACCCATCCTCCATGCCGCTTAAAAATACAATCGGAAATTCCAATCCTTTGGCGGCATGCATGGTCATCAAAGTTAAATAGGATTGCTCGGTTTCGCCTTGATTGTCCATGTCGGTAGCTAGGGCTAGCTGGGCTAAGAATGTGGATAAGGGGCTAATAATTTCCTCTTCGGCATAGGCTACAATATCGGCATAATCCTCATCGAAGGAGGCCGCTATATTGAATAATTCGGCCAAAATTTCCTTGCGATCGCTGCCATCGGGCTGGCCTTCCAGCATATCATAATAGCCGCTATCCTGCCAAATTCGCTCCAATAAATCTTTAATCGAGGCCGTTTTGGCAAAAGCAGTTAGCTCGCTTAAAATATGATGCAAATGATCCAAGCGGCGCAGGGCTGCATTATTAAGCTCTTCCAGCAAATCCAGACGGCCTAAAACTTGATAAGCACCTAGGCCATTGATAGCCGCAACCTGCAATAATTTATCCCAAGTTGCCTTACCAATGCCACGCTTGGGCTCATTATAGATGCGATTTAAAGCCTCGCCATCTTTATTATTAGCCAAAACCCGCAGGTAGGCTAGGGTATCCTTAACCTCTTTGCGATCATAGAATTTCATGCCGCCATAAACCCGATACGGGATGCTAAAGCGACGGCATTGATCCTCCAAAACCCGGCTTTGACCATGGGTGCGGTACAAAATTACGCAATCATTATAATTAAAGCCCTCTTCCTTAAGGCGCAAAATCGTATCGGTGATATAAAAGGCCTCTTCGCGATCGTCGGCGGCATAATGAAGCGAGATTTTTTCGCCTGCTCCTTTAGCAGCAATCAAATCCTTAGGCTTGCGATTTTGATTATTGGCGATTAGGGCATTGGCCGCATCCAAAATATTTTGGCTGGAACGATAATTATCGACCAATTTAATTTCCTTACAATTGGGATAATCCCTGTTAAAATCTAAGATATTGCTAATATCGGCACCACGCCAACGATAAATAGATTGATCGGGGTCGCCCACCACAAATAAATTGCCATTTTGGCCGGTTAGCAGCTTAACCAGCATATACTGGCTATGATTGGTATCTTGATATTCATCTACCAAAATATGCTTAAAACGCTGTTGATAATAGCTTAGTACAGCCTTTTCTCTTTGTAATAGTTTAACTGTTTTAACAATTAAATCATCAAAATCAAGAGCATTATTGGCTGTTAAGGCCTGCTCGTAGCGCTCATAAATTTTGGCAATTTCGCTTTGCCAGCTATCTGCCGCCTTAGCTGCATATTGATCGGGACTAAGCAAATTATTTTTTGCCTCGCTAATTGCATTTAAAACTGCATAGTGATGGAATTTTTTATCTTCGCTTAAATTTAAGTCGATTAAAATCCTTTTGATGATATTTTTACTGTCGGTATCATCAAAAATATTGAATTCGGCCGTAATTGGTGCCAGATATTTACCCTCGGCACGCAAAATACGCCCACAAAGGGCATGGAATGTACCAATCCACATCATGCGGGTGGAAAGGCCTGTCATCTGCCATAATCTTTCGCGCATTTCCTTGGCTGCTTTATTGGTAAAGGTTACGGCCATAATTTCGCTGCTATCTAACTTTTGCTCGGCCAATAAATGAGCAATACGGCTTACCAAAACCTTGGTTTTACCACTGCCGGCACCGGCTACAACCAAAATAGCAGCCTCATTAGCCAGCACAGCCTCCCTTTGAGCATCATTCAAATTTTCAGATATAATCATAATTTCTCCTATTCAACAAGCAAACTTAATATTAATATTCTGTATCCAATTACACTTTACCTGTATTTATATCAAAACATTAAGCCATTTTTGGCTAAAAAAGCGCTGCAACATAAATGCACATTTGATGATTTCTTCGCTAAAGGCCAGCGCCACCACCATAGGCAGCGGCAAACCCCATAAACCTGCCGCCAAAAAGGCCAGCGGAATTCCCATCAGCCAAATCGAGCCGATATCAAAATACATGGTATATTTGGTATCGCCACCGCCGCGCAAAACTCCGCAAATCAAAACATAAGAGAGCATTTTGGCCGGAATAAATAAGGCATAAACCAATAAAGTATTTACCAAAACCTGATTGGTTTGCTGGTCAAAATTATAAAAGTTGGCTATATAGCTGCGGCTAAGTATAAGAGCAACTGTAGCTACTACCCCTAAAATTAGGGTTATAATTATAAATTGACGCCCGCGCTGATAAGCCTTGGCCAATTGGCTGCGACCTAATTCATTACCGATAATCACCGCCGACGACACCCCTACCCCATAAAAAACGGTTTGGAATAATTCATTAATAACGGCCGCTACCTGGGTAACTGCCAAAGCCACCGAGCCCAATAGGCCATAAGCCATATAAAGCATGCTATTGCCAATGCCCCAGGCGCCTTCGGTGGTTAAAACAGGCAAAGTGGTTTTGATAATCTGTTTTGCCAAAGGCTTATCCCAGGCTAAAAGGGTTTTAAGCTTAGCCTTTAGGGGATGATTTTTAGAGATAGCAATCATTAAAATCAGCAGGCTCATTTCAGTAATACGCGCGATAACCGTGGCCCAGGCAGCACCGGCTATGCCCAGCTCCGGCAGGCCAAAATTACCAAAGATCAGGCCATAATTTAAAATGGTATTAATAATCAAAGCAATCAAATTGATAATGGTGGGCAAAATTAATTTATGGAATGAACGGCAAATATAGGCAATGGCATAGGATATGGCCATAAAAATATAGGAAATCCAAATAATATTTAGATATTCTTTAGCCATGCCCTTTACCTGCGCTTCTTCAATAAAAAGGCTGATAAATTGATCGGGGAATAAAATTGCCACGCCCATAAAAATAAGAGCCAAAAGGCTGCCCAAATAGATTTTGACGGCAAAAACTTTATGGATGCCGCTCATATCCTTTACCCCCCAGTACTGGGCGGAGTATATAGATGTACCGCTATAAAGGCCAAAACAGAACATCATAAAAATATAAAATAGCCGATTAGCAGCCCCAACAGCCGCTAATTGATCTACCCCTAATAGGCCAATCATAAGGGTATCTACCATATTTAAGCCCACCCCAACCAAGCTTTGCAAAACAATTGGCAAAGCAATAGTTAAAACCAGGCGCAAATAGCCATCATCGGTTTGCGCTAGCGGGCTATGCTTATTAAGTGCATTATTCATTTAGGCAATACTTTCGCTTTCGGCAGCTAAGGCCAAAAGCAGGCCTTTAGATAATTGATCGCCGCAAGAAGTAGGGCGGCCGGCGCAAATTACCCCGTTTAAAGTTTGGGCAATATGTAGTGCATCCTGGCCTTTTACTAAAAGGCCAATCGATTTTAAATTGCCATCGCAGCCATTAATAAATTTAACATTTTCGATAATCCCCTGCTCGATATCGATAATTACCGCCTTAGCACAAGTATTTTGCATTTGATGAATATATTGCATTTCTTTACTCCTTTATGTTATGATAAGTATACTTATCATAACTATAGATTTTTTTAACAATATTAAAGCGAGGTGCCCAAAATATGTCACTAAACAATAATATAATCGAACAACTTATTAATAGCGCCGAACAGGCCTTAGCCAAGGCCTATAGCCCCTATTCGCAAATAATGGTGGGAGCGGCAATTTTATGCCCTAATCAGCAAATTTACCCCGGTGCCAATATCGAAAACGCCTCTTATTCGGCTACAATTTGCGCCGAAAGAACAGCCTTTAGCAATGCGCTTTTAGCCGGCGAAAAAGAATTTTTGGCGATTGCAATTATCGGCAAAAGCCGCCAAAACCCTAAGCAAAGCTTGGATTATTTTTACCCCTGCGGCATTTGCCGCCAATGGATGGCCGAATTTTGCCCGCCAAATTTTAAAATAATCGTTGCTAAAAACAGCAACGATTATCTTATTCATAGCTTGGCAGAACTATTACCCCATTCTTTTGGGCCTGCTCATATTCCGGCAAAGCTTTAATCAACAACTACTACTTTATGGTACACCTTTTTGCCTTTGCGTAATAGGGCATGCCCTTCGCCAAAATCGGCATTTGTAATTAAGGTATCGATGGTTGCTACTCTTTGATTATTCAAATAAATGCCGCCATCTTTTATCAAGCGCCTGCCTTCGCTATTGCTGGCAATCAATTTGGTTTCCAGCAACAGAGCGATAATATTCATATCGGCCTCAAGCTGCGCTTTGCTAATTTCGGTAGTGGGCATATTGCTTAAATCGCCGCCGCCGCTAAATAGGGCAAGGGCAGCCGCTTGGGCTTGATCGGCATCCTCATTACTATGAATTAAGGCGGTAATCTCCCAGGCTAAGCGCGCCTTGGCTGCATTAATATCGGCACCTTCGGCGGTTATTGCTTTAATTTCGTCCATTGGCAAAAATGTCAATAAACTTAGGCAATTAAATACATCCGCATCATCGATATTACGCCAATATTGATAAAAATCATAAGGCGAAGTTCTCTCGCGATCGAGCCATACTGCTCCACCTGCGGTTTTGCCCATTTTATGGCCGGCCGAAGTAACCAAAAGCTTAACGGTAAGGCCATAGGCACTTTTAGATTCTACCCTGCGAATTAAATCGGCGCCGGCAATAATATTAGACCATTGATCATTGCCACCCATTTGCAAAGATGCACCATAACGGCGGTTTAGCTCTAAAAAGTCATAGGCTTGCATCAGCATATAGTTGAATTCTAAAAAGGTAAGGCCAACCTCCATCCGCCTTTTAAAGCATTCGGCGCTAAGCATGCGATTAACCGAGAAAAAGCGGCCATAATCACGTAAAAAATCAATATAATTTAAATCAAGCAGCCAATCGCCATTATTAACCAAAATTGCTCCATCCTGATCATCAAAGCGGATAAAGCGTGATAGCTGCTCTTTAAAGGCATTACAATTGGCCTCAATAATTTCTTTAGTCATAAACTGGCGCATATCGGTGCGGCCGGATGGGTCGCCAATCATGCCGGTGCCGCCGCCTACTAAGGCAATCGGGCGATGGCCGGCTTTTTGCATATGCATCATCATCATTACCGGGATAAAATGGCCTACATGCAAACTATTGGCAGTAGGGTCAAAACCTACATAAAAAGTTACAGATTCTTTTTCCAGCAATTCCCGCACTTCTTGCTCATTGGTGCATTGCTCGATAAATCCTCTTTCTTGCAAAATATCATAAATACTGGTCATGGTTTGCTCCTTAAAAAATTAAAAATTACTTACGATGATGCTTGTCGATATGCTCTTTAATCTTATCAAAGCTAAGCGCACTTATTACATGTTCCATACGGCAGGCATCTTCATGGGCGGTTTGATCATCAACGCCCATATCCATTAAAAAGGCAGTTAAAACCTGATGTCTTTCCAAAATATCTTCGGCAATTTCTCTGCCGCTGGCGGTTAAAATTAAATGGCCATTATCTTCCATAATAATATAGCCGTTTTCGCGCAGCTTTTTCATCGCAAAGCTTACACTTGGCTTGCTAAATCCCAGCTTATTAGCCACATCAATCGAACGCACAAATTCTTGATTTTGGCCAAGCATTAAAATCGCCTCTAAATAATTTTCGGCAGATTCCATAATTTTCATCATTAACACCTACCTCTTAAAATTTAATAACGTATCTATTTTATCATATATATTTTTATTTTACAAGTTTTATTATTTAAGCTAGCTCAAAAACTACTATACAAGCCAAAAAAAATTTGCTATAATAGTATGATTAAGGATAAAGGAAGTACTACAATGGAAAAATTATTTGCCCTAATTAAAGATCAAATTGCAACCGGGCAGGATTTAATGCTAATCAGCGTTGTGGATGATAAAGGTTCGGCACCGCGTGGAGCAGGCGCTAGGATGCTATATAATCAAAATGGCCGCCTTTATGGCACCATTGGCGGCGGCGGTATTGAGTTTAAAGCCGGCGAACTGGCCTTAATTGCTCTGGCCGAAAAAAAATCGTATTTAAAGCCCTTTCAGCTTAGCCCTAATCAGGTTGAGGATTTGGGCATGGTTTGCGGCGGCAATGTGCTGGTTTATTTTCAGTATATCGCCCATAATCAGCCCGGCCTGGTTGAATTTTGCCAAAAAATTGTCCAAAGCCTGCAACAAGGCCGCGATTTATGGCTTATCACCTGCCTAAACCAGAACTGGCAAATGGGCCTATATAGCAAAGAAGACGGCCTAAGTGGCCTAGATTTAGATGCGCAGGCTTTAAGCCGGCAGATTAGCTATCAGCCTCAAAAGGTGGAGATTAATAATATACCCTACTATATCGAACCCCTGCGCCAACCGGGCAGGGTGCTGATTTTTGGCGGTGGCCATATTGCCCAGGAATTGGTGCCGGTTTTGGCCAATTTAAGCTTTGATTGCCTGGTTATTGATGATCGCCCGGAATTTACAGCTAAGGAAATATTTCCGCAGGCCAAACAATTAATTTGTGGCGATTTAAATGATATTGAACAGTTAATCACTATCGATAGCAGCGATTATCTTATTATTATGACACGCGGCCATAGCTTTGACTATATTATTCAAAAGCAAGCGATGCAAAAGGATTGCCAGTATATTGGGGTGATTGGCAGCAGAGCCAAAATTGCCACTATCAACAAAAAGCTCTTGGCCGAAGGATTTAGCCAAGAGCAATTAGCAAGTATTTATACCCCCATTGGGCTGCCGATTAAGGCCGAAACCCCGGCCGAAATTGCAATTAGCATTGCGGCTCAGCTAATTTTAATCAGGGCCGAAGCCAAAAAATAGCCAGCTATGAATTAGATATTTTCGACAGCATCTAGTTTAAAAGATAAATTGCCAAATTTAAATAGGCAGCAAAAGTTAGCCAAAGCAGATAAGGTATTTGCAGATAAGCTGCCCTTTTATCAATTTGAGCAAAGCTTTTTATCATAGCAAAAACTATAAACCATAGAGCAATAAGCCAAATAAAAGCAGCTAAATACATGTTTTGATTGAAGAAAATAAATGTCCAGCCAAAATTAAAAAATAGCTGCAAAGCATAAAGCAAATAGGCGCGCGATTTATCAAAACCCATAGCGCGCCAAATTAGATAAAAAGAAATACCCATTAAAACATAAAGAATAGTCCAAACCAACGGGAATAAAAAGCCGGGCGGCGCTAAGGCCGGCTGAATTAAATTCTGATATTGGCTCATGCTATCGGCGCTGATTTTGCCGGCCAAAAAGCCGATTAATAATGGGATGGCAATGCTGATAATCAAAGCTTTGAAATTGATTTTTTTAATCATAAATCCTCCTTTTTCGGGCAAATTATCCAATTTTTTTATGTTTGATATAGTCTATGTTTTTTGAACACTATATATACTTTTTTATTAAGCTAAGGAGAATAATTTTGCATAATTCAACCGATTCACTGGGCGTTTTACCTATTAAAAAGCTACTAATTGGTCTAGCTGTGCCGGCCATTACCGCTCAAATTGTTAATATGCTTTATAATTTGGTCGATCGCATGTATATTGGCCGCATTGCCGATATTGGCGCTACTGCCCTAACCGGGGTGGGCGTTACTTTTCCGATTATTATTTTGATTATGGCCTTTAGCAACTTAATTGGTATGGGCGGCAGCTCGCGCTGTTCGATAAAAATGGGGCAAGGCGATTATCCGGCCGCCGAAAAAATTCTGGCCAATTGCTTTTCCTTAGGCCTAATTATTGCCTTAAGTTTAACTGTAATTTTTAGGATTTTTGGCCAAGATTTACTCTATATTTTTGGAGCCAGCGCTGATACAATTATCTATGCCGAACAGTACTTAAACATCTATATTTTGGGTACAGTTTTTGTACAAATCGCAATGAGCCTCAACCCCTTTATTACCGCCCAGGGCTTTGCCAAAATCAGTATGCTTACCACTATAATCGGGGCGGCCATCAATATTATCCTCGATCCAATCTTTATTTTTGGCCTTAACCTAGGGGTAGCGGGGGCGGCTTGGGCTACGGTAATTTCGCAAGCTATATCGGCGGCTTGGGTATTAAAGTTTTTAACCGGCCGCAAAAGCAATTTAAAGTTAAAAAAAGAGTTTATGCCCATCAAATGGCCGATTATCAGCCCGGTTTTAGGCTTAGGCATTTCGCCTTTTATTATGAATTCTACCGAAAGTTTGCTATTAATTAGCTTTAATTCATCTTTGCAGCTTTATGGCGGCGATATAGCAGTAGGTGCGATGACCATTTTGGCCTCGGTTATGCAATTATGTATGTTGCCGATTAGTGGGCTATCCCAGGGGGCATTGCCGATTATCGGTTATAATTTTGGGGCATCGAATGCGCTAAGGGTGCGCGAGGCCTTTAAATTATTGCTAAAAAGCACGGCTACTTATATGACTATTTTTTGGTTGATGATAATGTTTTTCCCCCATATTTTTGCCGGCCTTTTTACCCAAGATCAGGCCTTAATCGATTATGCTGCCTGGGCGATGCCGATTTATTTTGGCGGCTTTATCATGTTTAGCCTACAAATGTCCTGCCAGCAAACCTTAATTGCCTTAGGCCAGGCCAAGCTATCGATGTTTTTGGCCTTATTGCGCAAAGTAATTTTGCTTATCCCCTTAATTTATATTTTACCAAACTTTTTTGCGGCCGAAAATAAAGTATTTAGCATCTTTTTGGCCGAATCAATTGCCGATGTTTTGGCCGCAACCACCACCACAATTTTATTTTTCTTTTATTTCCGCAAGGCCATGGCACAAATCGAAGCTAATAATAATCTTCAAAAAGGAGCATAATTATGGACATCAATAATAAAGCCCAATCATGGTTAGAATTGTTAACTATTATGGACAAATTGCGAGGCGAAAACGGCTGCCCTTGGGATAAAAAGCAGGATCATCATAGCCTAAAGCGCTATTTGCTCGAGGAGAGCTATGAGGTTTTTGATGCTATCGAGCAAAATAATGATGATTTGCTGGCCGAAGAATTGGGCGATGTGCTTTTGCAGGTAGTTTTTCATGCCCATATTGCGGAAGAAGAAGGGCGTTTTGGCATTGAGGATGTGATTGGCCATATTAATCGCAAGATGATTCGGCGTCATCCTCATGTTTTTAGTGATGGCCGGGCACAAACGGCCGAGCAGGTTTTAAGCGAATGGGAGCTAATTAAAGCCAAGGAAAAGGCCAAAAAGCATATTATGGAGGTTAATACTAATTTACCTTCTTTGCTTTTAGCCCAAAAGGTGCAGGATAAAGCTGCTCGAGTTGGCTTTGATTGGCCGGATATAGCAGGCCCTTGGCAAAAAGTAGCCGAGGAGATTGAAGAGCTAAAGGCAGCCGAAACCGCCGCCCAAAAGCAGGATGAATTGGGCGATGCAATTTTTGCTTTAGTAAATTTGGCGCGTTTTATGAATGTGGATGCCGAGGATAGTTTGCGCCATAGTGTGCAAAAATTTATCCGCCGTTTTGATTTTATCGAAGCACAGCTTGAAAATGAGCAAATTGCCTGGCAGGATGCCGATTTAAATAAATTAGATGCCCTCTGGAATAAGGCCAAAGGGCAAGAGTAGGAGGATATATGCGTTTAGACAAATATTTAAAAGTAGCCAGAATTATCAAAAGAAGAACCATAGCCAAGGAGGTTTGCGATGCCGGCAAAGTGCAATTAAATGGTCGTTTGGCTAAAGCCGGAGCCGAAATTGCAGTTGGCGACAAATTAAAAATCCATTATGGCCCCAGAATTTTGGAAATTGAAGTAGCCGAATTAAAGGAAACTATAGCAGCCGCCCAAGCCTCTACCCTGTATACGCTAATCAGCGAGGAAAGAATTAAAGAAACCTGGCCGGGCGAAGAAGAGTAAAAAGTTTTCTTTACAAAGTAAGTAAGAGTTCTAACAGTTTGATTGATGGAGGCGCTATATGCTTGAAAATAAATTAGGCCTAAAAACAGCAGCAGAGCTTGCCCGAGCAGAAGAAAGAATTAGTAAAATTAAAGCTTATCAACTGTTTGAAAGCAATATACTTAATATGCTAGAAATAGGCAAATTCTCATCATTAGCATATATTCACAAATATTTATTTGCTGAAATTTATGATTTTGCCGAAAAACTTCGCCAAGTAAATATTGCCAAAGGTAATTTTAGATTTGCGCCACTTATCTATCTTGAAGTAGCATTGCAAAAAATAGATCAAATGCCCGATTCTACTTTTGATGAAATTATCGAAAAGTATGTAGAAATGAATATTGCTCATCCTTTTAGGGAAGGAAATGGGCGTAGCGCAAGAATTTGGCTTGATTTAATTTTAAAGCATAATATTAAAATGGTAGTAGATTGGAGCAAAGTTGATAAAGCTGACTACCTGCTTGCCATGGAGCGAAGCCCTATTAAAGATTTAGAAATTAAGCATTTATTAAAAAATGCACTTACCGATGATATCAATAATAGAGAAATTTATATGAAGGGTATAGATGCAAGCTATCATTATGAGGGTTATAGTGTTTATAAAGTTGATGATTTAATCTAGCATAAAAGGACTTGAACCTATCCGCCCTTATTTAGGCTTAGCAGGTATTAAAATAATAGAAATAACGTTATTTTAATTAAATTTTTGCTAAAACGATAATTTTGAAAAGCATAAATAAGGGTGCGCAGCAGTTTTGCGCCAAAATCAGTGGATAGATAGTGGACTTGACGGTGCTTTTCGTAGCAGCGCTACGGGAAGTGCCGGCAAGGCCGCTAGATGCCGCTGATTTTGAGTGCAAAACCGGTTTGGTTCGAGTCCTTTTATGCTAGCCAAACCTATATAATTCGAACCAAAGCAAAATACCCTAAAAGGCTAACAATCGAAGACAAGTCAAGATATCAAAAGCAGCTAGCGAGTAGAGAAATTTACTAAACTGTAAAATGTAGTTGGAGCGGTATTTTGTATTTTCCAGGTGG
>CAYJPF010000048.1:0-19694 GCA_964372025.1 uncultured Peptococcaceae bacterium
AAAGATTAAGACCTTTGCTTTTTGAAAAAAGCAAAAGCAAAAACTTTTAGAAAAAGGGGCTATCGCAAATTTGCGACAGCCCCTTTATTATCTTATCCGCCTCCAAATATATGAATAATCTCCACATTGTCTTTGTCGGCTATATTTGTGCTTGGCCATAACTCATCCTCAATAATATTACCGTTTATCTTTACTATAATATCATTAAATACAAAATTATTGGCGGCCATTAAACTCGCAACCGTCATACCTTCCTGATAGGGGTATGCACGATGATTCAATTCTATCATATCATCACCTAAAGTTACATGCTTTCGTATTTTGCATACTTGGCATCGGTTGGCCAATAACCTTCCTCTTTTAAATAGGGGCGCACTGTTGCCACCAGCTCCGGCCTATCCATGCCAATCTCGATTAGCTTTTCTAATTTGGGGATGCCATTTGGCGTCCAGCCCCTTCTTAAATAAACCGCATCCACCAGCTTATGATATTGATCTAAACGATAAGCCTTGATAATTTCTAACTTTTCGGCACGCGATTTACCTGCGGTTTCGATACCCAAAATCTCCTGCAATTGCTTGTCATAACGCTCCTCGCGCGACATATACTCATGCTCGGTAATCGGCCCCAAAGAACGAATCGGCGGCATATCATGCTTGCGCTGACCACTACCACGACGTAATACAAAGATCCGCTGGAAGGTATATACCCGCTCACTTTGTACCACCATCGATGCCTCGTCTAAACTTTCGCCGGTAACACCTTCGTAAATATCAAAATAATTACGAACATGGCCCGGAATTTTAGCCGGCTCGGCCTCGTATTTATTATCCGGTGGAGTAATATCATTCCAAGGAAGTTTGCATAAGCCCAATAAACCAAACCAGGTTCTAAACATCGGGAAATAATGCAAGGCCTCGGCCTTTTCCTCAAAACTGGGGATTTGATTATTTACCATGTCGATAAAGATTAACCAAGCCTCGTCATGCTGCGGCCCTTTATTGCATAAGGCATAACCGCCTTGCTGGGCTAAAGATTCCTTCATCAAATACTCGGAATACTCCAAGCCCTTATTAATCATGCAAAAATCGTCCATTAAGGCCACTTGCTCATCAGTCATCTTAATCCAGGGGCGACCATTGGTATAGGGGCAAATCGGATCTTCGCTATAATAGGGCTTGCCGGGCGGCCAAGCTGCAATTTCCTCGCGGCTGATAGTAGGGATGCCTTCTATCTTTTCCCAACGTTTAGGATGGGCGATAAAGGCCGAATCATGATTTGCACCCTTGTTTTCATAGATAGTTCCATGAATTTCGTCCAAGGTTTTGCGATCATCATAATCCATTTCCTTAAGATACTCGGCATCCTCGATGCCGGGATTAATTACATAGGTAGAAACAGGCTTTTCGATAATTGGCTCCTCGATGGTTTGCCAGGCTTTGCCTGCCAGCATATGCTCGTATTCGGGGGCAACTTTACCAAAACGCTCGGCAAAAATACGCTTTTGCTGACGCGCACCCTTACCCACAATTACCCCAAAACCGTCGCCTGCTACCATTTGATGCATTAGCTCGTTTAAACTAAAGCCATTGCCCCAACGCATATCCATGCCTTCGGTATCATCTAAGTTATAAAGGCCTCTTTGATAACATTCCATTGCAAAAGCAGTCATCGTGGCCATCGAAATGGTGTCTACGCCATAGGTATCGCAATAAAAATTGGCTTCCAAAATCCAATGTGGATCAAATACACCAACATTAGCACCCAAACCGGCAGCATTTTCATACTCGGGGCCATCTACGCAAACCTTGCTGCCCTTATAAGCGCCGGTGCGTAATTCAAAATTGTCGGCGGCTTTGGCGCAGCTCATCGAGCAGCCATACCAGCAGCCATCGGGCACATTTTGGGTAATATATTTTTCGATAAATACCTTAGAGGCAATTTTAGGCGTTTCGGGATGAGCACCATATTGATAGTTATGGGTTGGCAATAAATCGTATTTGTCCATAACCTCGATAATATTGGCCGTCCCGATTTTGCGCATATTATTTTGCTTGGTATCAAAATGAGCCATTTCCTTATGCAGGCGAATACCGGCTTCATTTAGCAAATGCTTTTTGGCCGGATTATTTAAATCGCCATGCACCCCGGCATAACGCACAACCACAGCCTTAATGCGCTTATTGCGGAAAACCGTACCAATACCACCACGGCCGGCCTGCTTTAGGCGGATGCAGCTGCGGCGCTTATCCCAAAAGGTAAAGTTTAAAATACCAATATAAGAATGCTCGGCAGCCCTGCCGCTGGCAATAACCGAGATATTTTCTTTATCCTTTTCGTCTAAAGAATACATCTCATGCAATTGCTCGCCTAAGATATGGCTATCAAATTCCTCATCGGGGGCGGTTTCTACGGTAATGGTATGATTATTAGCATCGATAAAGATAATTAATTCTTCTTCAGCCTTGCCTTGCAATTCCAAAATATCAAAGCCGGCAAACTTTAAGAAGGGGCCAAAATAACCGCCCACATTAGAATCGATGGGGATATCGGTTACCGGCGATATAGTGCAAACCAAGGTTTTGCCGGCGCCGGGATATTGAGTAATACCTGCTAAAGGCCCGGGCGACATGACAATATCATTGGCCGGATCATGCCAAGGCATATCGCCGGTTACGGCTTTCCATAAATGATAAAGATCGAAGCCTTTGCCGCCGGTAAAGCTTTTTTTCATATCCTCGGTAACGGCTTTTTCGCCGATTACCACGCCATTTGGCCCTTCGGCCTTGCCAATTAAAGGGTCTTGGGCAGAAGTATCAAACTGGCCACCTACACTAATATAGAGGCTGCGATTATTATAACCGCGCTCGATGGTGGTGGGCTGATACTTATAAGTGGCCAAAATTTTATGCTTGGCCTTCATGGCCATAATTTCCTCACGACTACCAATATGATGGCGATAATCGTTTTTTACGCAATCTGGCATTTAATCCCTCCTATTCCTCAACAATGGCTAAAGCGCCACTTGGGCATTGTTTTACACATAAACCACAAGCTACACATTTAAACGGTGTTGGTAAATCATGATTATAAAACATATAATCACGCAAACATTCGCCTACACAAATTAAACAACCAACACAACGCTTTTTATCCAAGCGGATAATTCCGGTTTTTAATTGCGTTAAGGCCATTGGCGAGCACATTTCCTTGCAAACGCCACATTGATCGCAAACGGCAATTTTATAGCCATCGCCATCGGGCTCTACCCTAATAGCGCTTTTTAGGCGATCTTCCTCTTTATAATAGGCTTTAGAACACACTTTTTCGCAAGTGCCGCAGCCGGTACAAAGAGCAGCATCTACCTTCATCCTTTTCATAAGTTCTCCCCCTTATAAAAGTTTAGTTATTATACAACAGAAGGTTCGAGCAATAATTCGCCGCTTTCGTAGCGGTCGGCCGAAAAACGCTTGATATCCAAATCATCTTTTTGATTAGTTAAGTGATTGGCCAGCAAAATAGCCGTTCTGGGAGCCACCATAAAGCCATGGCCGGAAAAACCGGCAACCGAGATAAAGCCTTCGGCGGTTTTGGCCTCGTGGATAACCGGGTTGCGGTCGGGGCTCATATCATATAGGCCTGCCCATTGGCGTACTACCCGGCAATTGCGCAAAATGGGCAAGGTTTGGGTAACTGTTTCGGCCATTTGCTCTAAGAATTGCCAAGAAGCATTAATATTATAACTTTGCGGCTCGGCCGGATCGCCAAAGCCCATAATTACGCTACCATGCGGGGTTTGTTGCACATAAAAATGACGATGAAAGCTCATAACCATCGGATCCATAAAATGCTCTACCGGCTCGGTAATCAAAATTTGATGGCGCTCGGGATAAACCGGTAAATCTTCGCCCAGCATATTGGTTAGCTTAGAAGCATTATAGCCGGTGCAGTTTAGCACAATAGGTGCTTCTACATCGCCTTTGGTGGTATGCACGGTTTTAATTTTGCCGCCTTCTGCGCTTAGGCCGGTAACGGTGGTATAGGTTTCGATATCCACGCCCATTCTTTGTGCGCCCTTAGCATAGGCAAAGGTGCAATGGAAGGGATCGGCATGGCCATCCTTAGGGCCAAAGCAAGCGCCAAACATGCCTTCGGTATTAAGATGCGGCACAATTTTTTTGGCACCCTCCAAATCCACAGGATACGAAGGAATACCCAAAGAATGCTGCACTTCCAGATTTTTTTGGAATTGCTCCCATTCCTTTTCGGTATAAGCTACCAGCAAATAGCCGCCTTGATTTAAGCCGCAAGAACCGCTATAGCCGGTATATTCTTCTAGGTTTTCGAAGATATGGGTACTTTCTACAGATAGGGTTGCATTAAGCACCGAGCCCCATTGCTGACGAATACCGGCGCCGCAGCGGCCGGTAGCGCCGCTTGTTAAATATTCTTGCTCGATAACCAATACATTATTCATGCCCCTTTTGGCCAGTTCAAAGGCGGTAGAGCAGCCTACTATGCCGCCCCCGATAATAATTGCATCATAAACCTTTTTCATTATTCGGCCTCCTTTTCTTGGGCGGCATCGGCTAAAGCGCCTAGGGATATCGGCTTAACCGGCGGGCGGAAGGTGGTTTGCAAAACCTCTTCCATCGGCACGCCGTAAATGCGCGATAATTCTTGAGCAATCAAATTGCGGCAAGTGCGGCCTTGGCAAGGCCCCATGCCGGCACGGGTTACCCTTTTAATTTCGTCTAAAGTTTCATAGCCATCTTCAATACATTTTAAAATCCAGGCTCTGGTAATATCTTCGCAGCGACAAACCAGGGTATTTAAATTTTTATCGTCCATCTGTATACCCTCCCACCTTAATATTGCGTATTTCCATGGCCATATCTTTAGGCACAGCCAAGGAGATTACATAAGTCATATTCTTTTTGCCGCCGGAGGTAACTTTAACTACTTCAAAGCTGCCCATTTCCTCGCCGGCACGGTTAACGGCGGTAGCAAACTGGCCTTTTTGCGGCAGGGGAACATATTCAAAAGGAATTTTTACCAAGGCCATATCATCGCTATAATTCATATCAACTACAAAGATGGCAAGGCCGGGGCAGCGCGATACGCAAATGCTGCAGCCATTACATTTATCAAAATCTACTTTGGGCAAATCATTAATATCATTGGCCATATTGATGGCCTTTTGCGGACAAGCCTTAATGCAAGGATTGCAAGGAATTTGCTGAAAACATTCCACAATAGCCACAGCCCCTTGCTCCAGGCGTGCTTGAGGCGGATAAACTTGCGCCAAATCGTCCTTAGTGGGGATACCATCATTAATTAGCATGAGCATTTACCTCCTTCGCCTTCAATTTTAGCATCAACTTTGGCCAAGCCGCGGCGAATATGCTCGCCCATTGGGCCCGAGCGTAATTCGTCTAATTCGGTGATGGCAGCTTGTTGCAATTCGCGGGCTTTTTCTACCTGATAGCCTAAATCTTCGGCTACGGCATAACCGGCCAAACGGCCTTCTACCATGGCCGACGAGGCTTCTTCGATGCCGCTAACATCGCCGGCAGCATAAATATGCTCCACGGTGGTTTGCAAACGCTGGTTTACCAGCGGTATATGGCCGGATAATTCGCGGATAAAGGCCATTTCGCAGCCTGCTTGCCAGCAAAGCTCGGTTAGGGGTGTAAGGCCAACGGCTAGGCAAATAGTATCGCAAGGGATATTTTGCTCGGTGCCGGCAATTGGTTGCCAGCTGGCATCGATTTTGCAAATTTTAGCGCCTTCTACCTGCTCTTTACCATAGGCTTCCAGGATAGTATAACCGGTTTTAACCGGGATACCGCCCCTTTGAATTTTAGAGGCATGTACTAAATAGCCGCCAATTTTGGGCGAGCCTTCGATAACAGCGGCCACTTCCACACCGGCCTGCTGCAACTGATAAGATACGATTAGGCCAATATTACCGGCACCAACCATCAAAACCCGCTCGGCAGGCTTAACGCCGGCTACATTCATCAAGGTTTGCACAGCACCTGCTCCATAAACGCCGGGCAAATCATTGCCGGGGAAGGAGAGGAATTTTTCGGCAGCACCACTGGCTACAATGATGCGCTTAGGCTTAATTTTAACATGTTTATCTTCATGATCTACGGTAACAATACCATCTTCATAAATGCCCAAAACGGTGCTATCTGTCCACACTTCGATATTGGGATCATTGAGGGCTTCTTCTAAAAGCATATTGCCGATTTGAATGCCACGATCGCCGGCATACTGTTTTTCCGAGCCAAAGAATTTATGGGTTTGCTTAACCAATTGGCCACCGGGAACATCATCGCGCTCGCAGATAAGCACTTTAGCACCTAAAGACGAGGCCGCTCTGGCGGCACATAGGCCGGCCGGCCCTCCGCCAACTACTAAAATTTCGATTTGCATCATTGCGGCAAAACCCCCTTACCTTGTTGTTCTGTTACCCGCATACCGGGCTTTACCTTGATAACACATACCCGCATATTGGGTTTGTCGTCTACAGTCATAAAACATGAAGAGCAATTGCCAATAGCACAAAACAGGCCTCGTGGGCGATGTAGTTCCGGGCTTAAGGCCAGTTTGCGAATACCGGCCGCATGCAAAGCGGCGGCTATCGTTTCATTAGGGTAGGCCTCTACCTCTTGATCATTAAAGAAAAAGGTAATCTTTTCCTCACGCTCAAAGGTTAGAACCGGATGATCGGTGATACGCATATTATTCCTCCTTATAAATAAACATCTTAGCATATTTGCCAATTGTATATGTAATCATTATAGCATTGCATATTAAAAATAGCAATACATTATTCATTGTATACGAAGATTTTTTAAAGCAAATTATTCCAATAATTGTTGCGGCTTAATTTGCACAAAATTAAAACTGCTATTAGCCGAGCAAGCTGCGATTAAGTATTGACCAGCTTTAAAAGTTTGCCAAAGGCAAGGCAGCTTGGCGGCCAAAACATCAAAGCTGCTTAAGCCCAGGCTTAAGCCTTGACCATGATATTTTAGATAGGCTTCTTTTTTAGTCCAAATCTCGAAAAAGCGCTGATTAATAATGGTATCGGCATTAAAATTGCAATTAGAATTGCAATTAGAATTGGGCTGCTTTAGGCTGCAATCGGCCGCTTGGTTAATATAGCTTAGCTCGTTTGCAGTAAAAAAGCGCCGGGCAATCTTTAAATTGGCATTGGTAATTTTTTCGATATCTATGCCTAAGTTTTTATTGCTAAAGCCAACTGCCAGCGCCTGTTTACTATGCGATATATTAAAAAATACTTGCGGCTGATTAAGCAAATAGGGTTTGCCAAATTCAGTTTTGGCCAAGCATAAATCTTGGCCGCTAAAGCCGTACTTTTCGCTTAAAATTTTATTAAGCAGTACCCTGCTATATAAACGTAAAGAGCGATCTTGCCTAGAACGAAAACGCTCAATTTCTTTTATATCTTTAGTGGCTAAACCATTCAATAATAATTGATATTGCTGCTCATCATGGTTTTTGTTTAATTGTAAGTAGTATATAGTATTCATAACACCTCATAAATTTGCATAAATCATGTATATTGATAGTTGTTTAATGAATTTTGTATATAGACATACTTTTGTTTTTGTATAGATAACTAAAATCATTGCTAATCTTAATTTTAAAATTAGCCTTTTATAAAAACAGAAAGAGGCCGTTGCAAATTATTTTTATTTGCTACCGCCTTCTTTTTGGGTTTGGCTATTATTTATTTTTTGACCAACTGTTTATATTCATTTTGCACCGCATCATATTTGGCTATTACCGGGCCTGCCACCGCATCCAGCTCTAGCTGTAGCTGTGGCCAGCAATCGCTTAATTTGCTGACAATTTTGGCATCCAATAAATTTTTATCGGCCATATCGCTTAGGATTGTATAGGCCGTCGACCACTCATAGGCCTCCTTATAGCTGCGGCTGGCCGTTAAGGCGCTTACTATATCGGCCACCGCCACAATGCGCTCGCTTAAGCTTAAATCCTCAGCTTTAAGGCCATAAGGATAACCGCTGCCATCTAATTTTTCATGATGCCTAATTGCTATATTTACCACTTCGGGATTAAATATGCCGCTTAAAATCTCCTCGGAAAATACAATATGCTTGCGCATAATATCCATCTGCTCATTATTTAAGCGCCCCGGATGCTCCAAAATTGTGTCCGGGATGGCTATTTTGCCAATATCATGCACAAAAGCACCATAAAAAATATAATCCAAATCGCGCTTGTTTAAGCCCATCAATTTGCCAATAAATACACTAATTGTAGTGGTGTTTATCGAATGCAACATCGTCGATAAACTTTTAAAATCGATGGAATATATTACCATATTTAAAAATTCTTTGGCCTCGGCATCGCTAATTTCTAAATTTAAAAGCACCCGATTGGCCCAATCAAAAGCCAGGTTTTTGCAATCATCAAGTAAATTAGGATTATGCACCAAAGCACGCTCGAATGCATCAATATACTTTTGCTCAAAATAATTTAACCTGCCCAATGATGCAATTATTTTATCCTTAGATATCGAGTTTAAACTAGCTATATCAATACGATCTGCAATATGCAGCAACTGCGAATAGGCAGCTATAGCAGGCGTTTGATTGCTTAATTCCCGGTAGGGGCTATGATGATAAAGCACCGCCAAAGCATCCTCGCCCAGTGGGCTTAAATGCTTTAAAAATAAATAACCGTAGATACTATGGGCATCAACATTAGCGGTTTCGAACTGCACCATGCGATCTACTTCCTCGGTTTTATAAGCACCAATATCATGAAAAACCGACAGCAAAAACAGTTGCTTAAAATCCAGCTTTAGCTCGCTTGGCATATATGGCAAAATCTGGCCGGCAATATAGGCCACCCGCGTGCCATGATCTATTAGCCTAATATCATAAAATTGTAATGCTTTAGAACACATAAGTATTATTTGCTGCTGATTTACTATAGATTTCATATTTGCCCCTTTTTAGACTAAAAAGCATTGATTATAACTTATTATCAGATAATTACCTGTATTATAACATAATCATTATAAAATTACCAGCTTGATTTTGGCTTTTTTACTTGTTTTTAATAAGCCTTAGCCGGTATATTTAAAATTTTTTTTGGCATAATAAGCACAAAGGAGGTGAAAGCATGCAAAAATTATCCGGTTTAGATAAATTTAGTTTGGTATTATTAATAATAGGCGGCTTAAACTGGGGCTTGGTTGGCTTTTTGCGCTTCGACTTGGTAGCTGCCATATTTGGCGGCCAGGCCGCTGTAATAAGTAGAGTAATATTTGCCCTGGTAGGCATCGCTGCTTTATGGTCGATTGGCATCTTATTTAAAAGCCAAGATCAAAAATCCGCTACACGCCAATTAAGCCATTAAATATGGCCTGAATATGGCTAATTTACAATATTTGGGGGCTTAAGCTGGATTTGGGTTTAGCTGGATTATCCTAGTTTTACCTAGATTTAGCTCATTGCCCCCTACATATTATTGCTGATTTTGATTTTCGCTTTGATCTTCTTTAGTGATATCCATAAAATCCACAGCCATGGCATTGGGCAAGATTATATCTTTATTGATAATCAGCTCTTTATTTTTGCTGATATAATGCAAATCATAATATTTTTCGCTTTCGGTGGGCAGCTGTTTTTTACGCAAACTTCGGTTTACCAGCGCCACAATGGTGCCATAAATTACCGCAAAAAACGGTACCGCAATAATCATCCCCACAAAACCAAATAATCCGCCAAATAATAAAATCGAAAATAATACCCAAATACTGGGCAAGCCGGTACTATTGCCCAAAATTTTAGGGCCGATTATATTGCCATCCACTTGCTGCAAAATCAAAATAAAGATAATAAAATATAGGCAAGCCATGGGGTTTTCGAATAAAATTAAAATGGCGCTGGGAATAGCCCCAATAAATGGGCCAAAAAAAGGAATAATATTGGTAAGGCCAATAATTACCCCAATTAATGTAGGATGAGGCATATCGGCTATATGCATAAAGGCCAGCGTAATTAGGCCAATTATAAAAGAATCAAGTATTTTGCCATTAATAAAGCCACCAAATACACGATGGGTATAACGTAAATTATCGACAATATCATTAGCTTTTTCGATGGCAATTATGCTATAAATTATCTTTTTAAACTGGGCAATTAATTTGGTTTTATCATTTAGCAAATAAATCATCACGATTATGCCGATAAAAATATCCACAATAATATTAAATACGCCAAGAATGCTTAAAGATATCATCTCGGCCCAAATATTAATCGTAGGTATTAATTCCATATCCAGCCAATCACGTAGATAGCTGGTAATATTCAAATAAATATCATTAATATAAGGGGCTATAATCGGGTTATTATCTATAAAATTAGTTAATAATTGCTCTAAACTTACAATATAATCGGGCATTTGCAATACTATGCCCAGCAGGCTTTCGCCAATTTGGGGCACAATTAACGAAAAACCAAACATTGCTAAAAAAGTTATTAGCAAAACGGTAGATGTGCTGATTAAGCGCACTATCATATCTAAAATTTTAGGCCTTTTTATGGTTTTGGCCAAAAGCCTTTCCAGCAATTTTGTGCAGCGATTATAAATTGGATTTAGCAAATAAGCCAAAATTATTCCATAAACAATCGGCTGCAAAATACCAATTATATTTTTAAAACCGGCACTAATATCGGCATTTTTAAAAATAAAGAAGAAAAAACCAATAGCCAAAGCCGTAACCAAAAAAGCGGTTATTCCGGCTGCTATATACTTTTGATAAGCTTTATTTTTCATAAACTTGTCCTCATTAAATCTACTTATTTTTAATTATTGATTTGGCCGGCAATTTGATAGTAAGCTAGGCATTTGTTAACATAATGTTGATTATCTGTGGAATTTTGTAAGGAGTTTAGCCAAATAATTTTACCCTGTTGCCGATTATTAGGGCTAATTGTTTTGGCTAAATTTTTAGCCAAGCCCAAATTACCATCAATTAGCAATAGATGAGGCCATAATTGCTTAAGCTGGGGTTTTAAAAAAATATAATGGGTGCAGCCCAAAACTATGGCCTGGCAATTAGCCAAATTTGGTTGGCAAATATTTTGCAAATAAGCGTTAATTTGGGGGTTTTGATAATTATCTTCGATTAAATTGGCCAAATTTGGGCAGCTTAAAGGGATAATTTGCCGATTTACATCTAATTGCTTTAATAGCAAGTTAAATTTTTTTTCGGCTATGGTTAAGGGGGTGGCCAAAACCAAAATTTTGCCATTTACCTTGGCTAATGCTGTTTTAATTGCCGGTTCCAGGCCTAAAATTGGTAGGCTGTATTTAGCCCTTAAATAGTCGGCCGCAGCCGAGGTTGCTGTATTACAAGCCAAAACAATAGCCTTTAATTGATAGCTTTTTATTTGGCTAATAATATGTTCGATTATATCTATAATTTGTTGCGACGATTTTTGGCCATAAGGGTTATTGGCAATATCGGCATAATAGATAAAGTTTTCGGCCGGCATTATGGTACGCATAGCGTTTAAGGTGGTAATTCCACCTAAGCCGGAATCAATACAGGCTATATACATAATTTAGTTATTACCCCATTTTCTATTTGCCAAACCTGGCCGTTATCAAAAGGAATATTATTAGATGTAGATGTAATAAATATCTGTACTTCTTGGTCAATTGTTTTAAGTAATTGGGCGGCTCGATTTTGATCTAATTCGCTTAAAACATCATCTAAAAGCAAAATTGGCCATTCGCCTTTTTTGGCCTTGGCTAAATCCAGCTCGGCTAATTTTAAGGCTAAGGCTATGGTTCTTTGCTGGCCTTGCGAGGCAAAAAATTTAGCGGTTTTTTGCTCTATTTCGATTAAAAAATCATCACGATGCGGCCCTATTAAAGAAACTTTGCGATTAATTTCATTGGTTAAAACTTTGGCCAATTCCTGCTCAAACATAGCCTCTATTTGGGCTAAATCCTCAATATTTTCTTTGATAAATGATTTATAGTTAATCCTTATTTGTTCGCCGCCACTTAAATTATAATGATTATTTGTAATCAAAGGTTTAAGCTCGCTTAAAATTTGCAAGCGCTTATAGATAATTATGCTACCAACCTTAATTAATTGCTGATTATAGCTTGATAATGCATCAAAATCAATATTTTTTTGCTTTAAAAGTGCATTTCGGCAAGCAATTATGCGATTATATATCAAAAGTTGCTTAGTATATTCCTTATCTATCTGACAAATTTGCTGATTAAGATAACGGCGGCGCATATTAGGGCCCGCTTTAACAATATTAATATCCTCGGGCGAAAAAGTTACACTATGCAAAAGGCCAATAACATCGCTACGCCTGCTTAAGGCCTGATTATTTAGCTTATAGCGGCGCCCTTTATTTTTTTGATAGGCTGCACTTAGGCTAAAATCATCCAAATTTTGCGAATAAATTTGGCCTTCTATATAAAAATAGTCATTATCCCAGGCCAAAAGCTCGCTTTCATTAACCGGCCTAAAAGAGGTAGCCAGGCTTAAATAAAAAATTGCTTCCAGCAAATTGCTTTTACCCTGGGCATTTAAGCCGGCCAATATATTAATATGCCGATGCCAATCGATGCTAAGCTGATTATAATTACGAAATTGTCTTAAAAGTAGCGATTTTATGAACAAGTTTTTTCCCTCTGAATTAAACGCCGCCAATTTTGCTAAATATAGTTTTGCGCTAATATTTGCCAAATTATAGATATGCAGCTATGCCAAAAAATATGCCTAATTAAAACCAAATAATAATAAATTTAATATTTAGCGCGAAACACGAACAGGCAGTACCAAGTATATATAATCTATTTTTTGATTATTAGTTGCATCTTCATTATTTTCGCTATTTTCGCTATTTTCTTCTACTTCGGTTTGGGGGATAATAATTCCGGGTGTAGTTTGGCCCGTTAGATGAAAGGCAATTTTATTTTCTTCGATAACCTTTAAGGCATCCAATAAATATTTAGCATTATAGCTGGCAACTAAGCTTTCGCCTTCTAGGCTTGCTGCTAATTCTTCATGAATATTACCAATATCGGGCGAATCGGCAGTTAAAATAAGGCCGTTTTCCTGCCAATTTAGGCAAACAATATTAGCCTTACCCTTGGCGGTATCCCTTGATAAAAGCGAGGCTCTTTCCAGCGATTCGCTTAATTTATTTTTGTCTATTTTAGTATGGGTTTTGTATAAATTTTCGGCCGGCAAAACTTGCTTATAATCAGGGTATTTTCCGGATATCACCCTTGACACAAATACAATATTATCCAGCTTAAAATAAGCTTGATTATTACCAACCGTAATTTCGATCATACCTTCATCATTGCCTGCTAAACGGGCAATTTCTTGCATGGTGCGGCCGGGTAAAATCAGTTTTTCGATGCCATCCCCTTGCCAGCTACCTTCGGCCTTGGCCAAACGATGGGTATCCGAGGCCACCATAATTAATTTAGAGCCATTAAATTCCAGCAAAATGCCGGTAAACAAAGGCCTTACCTCATCGGTTGCCACTGCAATAGAAACTTGCTTTACCATGCGTTTAAACATCTTAACAGCAATTAGGCCGCTTAAGCCATCCTCGGGCATGGGCAAGGCCGGAAATTCGTCGGCATCAAAACAATGAATATTTATTTGTGATTGATCATATTTTATAATTAGTTCTTCTTTACTATTACTTTCGAAAATAATCGGCCCGGTGGGCAAATGCCTTACCAAATCCAATAAATTACGGCCGGGGGCTACAATTAGCCCTTCTGCTTCGATATCGGCATCTACTGTGCACTCCATGGCTAATTCCAAATCGGTGGCCTTAAAACAAATTTTATTAAGCCCTTGGCTTTGTATTAAGATGCCACCAAGTATTGGCAAAGTATTTTTATTGCTAACTGCCCGCGAAACAGCCGCCACCGCAGAAAATAAATCTTCTTTGTTAATAGTAAACTTCATGATAATCCTCCTTAAATTATTTGCTATTAAGCTAATGTGCATAAATATCAAAAATATAAGCCAATTGTAAATATATTATATATATTATTCAGTAGTAGTAGTAGGGATGTTGAAAATGGGGATAAATTGGCAAAATTGCTGTTAAAGCACTAAAAATTGATAGTTAAAAAATGTAGAAAAAACTAAAATTATTAACATTGTTAGCAGCTTTAATCGCTAAAAGCAAAATTATCCAAAATTATCCGCAACTTTTAAGCCCAAAAATAACAGCTTTTACACCAAGTTATTAACAAAAAAGCAAATTTATTTTTTGCCAAAAAGCAGTTTTCCCTATTTTATCCATAAAAAAGCGGTTTTTTTAACTAAATAGTAACAAGATATTTACATATTGGTAGATTTATTATATACCTTTTTTTGGGTTATGTCCAGCCAACAATAGTAATAATGGCAATAAATAAAATTTTTTAAAAAAATTTTAAATTAGGTATTGCCTTTTGATAAATTATGGTGTATAATAAATTTTGTTATGCCGCTGTAGCTCAGTAGGTAGAGCGCATCCTTGGTAAGGATGAGGTCACCGGTTCAATCCCGGTCAGTGGCTCCAGGCTTTGGCCTTGCCCTCACATTTTTAATGTGAGGGCTTTTTTATATGGATATGATTATATTATGATATTTTTGGCGATATTTATGATTATATTATGAGATTATCATGATCTTATAATTACTATAAATTTTGATTTTCACAGTCTGATATTAAAATTGTTAGTAAAAATTATGCTCTTTTACTGGGGGATGTGTATATTGTGAATATAATGTTGATTATATGTTAATCTGAAATTAATTTATATAGTAAAAGTTGATAGGCTTTATTTTATATTAGATTTAGTTTTATTTTATATTAGATTTAGTTTTATTTGATAGCTGATAAAGACATTTTACGCATGATAAAACTATTATAGATAAAACAAAGGGGCGCCGCAAATGATTTACTGCGATAGCCCCTTTGTTTTTGTTAAAATATACAAATATATGCAAATTTATAAATTTAATCATCTAAAATTGTATCAATAATTCGACTTAAATCATTATCACTATAATAATCAATCACTACTTGCCCTTTATTTTGATTACCATTAATCTTTACCTTAACCCCTAAACGATTTTTTAACCGTTTAGCTATATCATCATAAATAGCTTGTTGAGCTTTATCAGCAGGCTTAACCTGTTTAGCTGCTGTTTCTTCCTTCTCCTTATACTTACGTACCAATTCTTCAGTTTGCCGTACCGATAAATTACGCTCCATAATTTGCTTAACTACTTCAGCCTGATCCCGATCACTTTCAATCGGCAAAATCGCCCGAGCATGACCTGCCGAAATTTTACGCTGATTTAATAATTCCTTATAATGACTAGGTAAACTGTTAAGCCGCAGCATATTAGCTATATATGGACGGCTCTTGCCCAAACGCTTAGCTAAGTCCTCTTGGGTATAATTATACAGTTCTTGCAAAGCCAAATAGGCCTCCGCTTCCTCCATTGGCTTCAAATCTTCACGCTGAATATTCTCAATTAATGATAATTCCCTAATCTGCTTCTCATCTTGTACCCGCACAATACACGGAATTTGCTTCAATCCGGCAATACCAGCAGCACGATACCGCCTTTCACCGGCCACAATTTGATAATCATCCTCATCCAATTTAACCACAATTATTGGCTGCAAAATACCCAGCTCCTGAATAGATGCTGCCAATTCGCCTATTTTTTCGGCATCAAAATACCGCCGCGGCTGATCACGATTAGGACTAATCATATTTAAATTTAAAAGCTGCACAGGCTCCCTCTGACTACCCTCTTCGTTAAAAGTAGGGCTATTTGGTATAAGCGCAGCTAAACCACGCCCTAAGGCATTTTTCTTATTATCCATTTTAGCACCTCACTCTTTAAGATTTAACTTTATTGTTCTTAGCCAAAAACTCGCCGGCAAGCAATGCATATTGCTGAGCACCTTTGGATTTTGGATCATAATAAATAATTGGCATACCATGGCTGGGTGCCTCGGAAAGACGAATACTACGATGAATAAGTACATCATAAACCAAATGTCTAAAATATTGGCACATCTCGTCCGCTACCTGGGCAGATAAATTAGTTCGGGGATCGTACATAGTTAGTAAAACACCCTCTATTTTTAAATCATAATTAAGATTAGCACGAACCAATTCATATGTAGATAATAACTGGCTAACCCCTTCAAGGGCATAATATTCGCATTGAATAGGTATTAATATAGAATCGGCAGCTGTTAAAGCATTAATCGTCAATAAGCCCAAAGATGGAGGGCAATCGATAAAAATAAAATCATAATAACCATCAATTTTCTTTAAGGCCTGCTTAAGCTTACTTTCGCGCATAATTTTAGATACCAATTCCACCTCGGCCCCGGCCAATTGCATAGTGGCCGGTAAAACACTAAGGTTTTTATAGGCAGTATCTATAATCAAGGCCTCGGGCGAAACCTCGTTAATTAAGGCATCATATAAACAATGCTTAAGATTTTGGCGCTCTACCCCCAATCCGCTAGAGGCATTGCCTTGCGGATCAATATCCACTACCAGAATTTTTTGATCTAAATAGGCCAGCATAGCAGCCAAATTAAGAGCAGTAGTAGTTTTAGCCACGCCACCCTTTTGGTTTACAATAGCAATAGTTTTAGTCATTTTAGGCCTGCTTTCCACTATTAATCATATAATACAATTTGCTTTACATTATATAATTTCTGCATATAGTTGGCATATCCTGTTTCACGTGAAACATTTTTTAGTTATTTAGTTAAAAGTAAATTTTCATAAATAAAATACAATGCAAATATTTAATATTGTTTCACGTGAAACATTGTAATATGCCTGCTAAAAGCTATAATCAAAATAATAGGTATAAAGATCGATAAAGTTGGCCATAATAGATGCAGAACATTTACTTAAAGAGGTACTAAAAATGGTACAAAGAGGAGAAATTTATTTTGCCCAGCTAAACCCGGTACAAGGATCGGAACAAGGGGGGATGCGGCCGGTGCTGATTGTGCAAAACGATATTGGCAATAATCATAGCCCTACTACTATTGTGCTGGCAATTACATCGCAAATTAGCAAAGCGCGGCTACCAACCCATGTAGAATTAAGCAAAGAAGTTAGTGGCCTAGAGCGCGATTCGGTGGTTTTGGCCGAGCAAATACGTACTATAGATAAAAGCCGTTTACGCCAAAAGGTAACCGTACTAAAAAAAACGGCCATGTTACGCATAGGATATGCCATGGCCGTTAGTATAGGTTTATGCGAAAAGTAATTTGAAATAATGTAAATATTCAAAAGCAAAAGCTTAAGTACTATCACAAATAGTTTTACTTACGATAGCCCCTTAAGCCAACTAATAAGCAAACTAATCTAGCTATCTACCCCAAAAGCAAAGGCTGAAGCTGCCTGCCCTCCAAAGCATAAGCGCAGCTTAATGGCACTTTATCCATATCTGCAATTAATGAATTGGGCTTTTGCAAAGCATCATCTTGGCCAAAAGGTACAAAATAAATATTTTTGCAGTTTAATAGATGGCCAATATTTTTGGCATTTGCACCAAGGCCGTCATTGGTGGCGATGGCCAAAACCAAAGGCCTATCATTACGTAAATGAGCCTTGGCCGCCATCAAAACCGGGCTGTCGGTAATGCCGGTGGCCAGCTTTGCCAGGGTATTGCCGGTGCAAGGAGCAATTAGCATCAAATCCAAAAGTTTTTTGGGGCCAATTGGCTCGGCCTTTACTATGGTATCGATAATCTCGCAAGGGGCGCAAATCTCTAGTATTTGATCTTGCCAATAATCGGCGCGGCCAAATTTGGTATCATTGCCGGCCACGGCTTCGGAAATAACGGGCATAATATCCGCCCCCAAAGATTTAAGGGCGGCCATGGCTAATACGGCATCATTTAGGGTGCAATGCGAGCCGGATAATCCAAAGCCAATTTTTAAGCCAGCTAAGTTGCTTTCCCAGCTGGACGAGTTATTGATTATTTCTGTCATAATTATTCCCTCCAATTAAATTATAGGTGTTTAGATGCTTGATAATAATCTTAGGATAAATATCGGCCAGGATTTTTCCGGCAAAGGCCGGGCAATGCTTGCCGGGCAAGCCTGCTGCCAAAATGGCATTAATGCCCAGCTTAGAAGCCAGAACAAAATCAGTGCCCCCGGGATTGGCCGCTAAATCGATAATGATAACATCCGGCTTTAGCAGAGGCAATACCTTGGCATCCAAAAGCAAATATGGCGCAGTATTAAAAATATAATCGCAGTTGATACTTTCTTTAATCCAAGAAGGCCAGCTTAAAGTGGTAAAGCCATCACTTTCGGCCTCGCTTAAGCGCTGCTGATTACGATTAGCAATATAAATTTGCATATCCAAACCCCGCAAACGGGTGGCCAAAGCCTTGCCAATGCGACCATAGCCGATGATTAAAGCTTTTTTATGATACAGAATATCATCATTAGCATTTAAAGCCAAGCTTAAAGCGCCTTCGGCTGTTGCCTTGGCAAAGGGCTGGGCAATTTCTTCTATTTCCAGGGTTTCGATTAGGTGCAGATTATGTGTTAAAGAAATTTGTTGTAAATACGGAGCAATAACTCCACTTAAACATAGAGCATTTTTTTTGGCCAGGCCAAAATCGGCAGCAGCAACGGTTAATTCTAGGCCTTCGGCATTATGCAGCCTGGGGCCGTCGCGCAAAGGCGGCACCGGTAAAATAATGGCCAAGGCATCTTTAAGGGCAGCATCGGTTCGGGTGCAATATATGGCTTTAGCAGGCAAAGCCTGAGGTTCGCGTCCATATACAAAAACCTGATAGCCAATATCGGCCAGGGCGGCTGCTACCATCATTTCGCGTTTATCTCCGCCTAAAATTGCCACTTTGGGCATTGCGGATATCAACTTGCTGTTTTTCAACCTTATCACCTCATGTTTGGGGCTTGCTAGTGGCGCAGCCGGAATATATTGCATTATATGCAAAATTTCGCCACCATGTACCAAATTCAACCTGTTTTAGATGCAAGCTGTAGCTAAAAGCCCATTTTTTCTATTTACATTCGCCAAAATACATATTATAATAGAAGTAACTAAAAAACCAAGAGGAGAATGAATAATGAAAAAAGCGCTAATTATTATCGCCATAATTTTGGTATTGGCGGCAGCCTGTATACTTTGGCTATTTCCGATCATATTTGGCATTCAACTTTCCACATTTAGTCCCTTGCCGCAGCAGGATGGCCAGAGCCAGCCCGCCCAAACCGGCCAGCCGGCAGAGCAAGAGCAAAGCCCGGCCACGCAGCAAAACGAACAAGCCGACGAGGCCGAGCCCAAGCCACCTATCCCCACGGTGGATGATGATGCTGAAGCAGCAACCGATTTAGAAGAGGATGCCGCAGCAGCAAGCAGCGATGATAATCAAGAGGCCACAGATGAAGAATTACTTATTGCCGAGGCCGATGCAGAAGCCGATGCCGAAGCCGATGCCGATGCCGAAGCCGAAGCCGATGCCGATGCCGAAGCCGAAGCTGAAGCCGAAGCCGAAGCCGAAGCCGAAGCCGAAGCCGAAGCCGAAGCAGAAGCCG
>CAYJPF010000049.1:0-19317 GCA_964372025.1 uncultured Peptococcaceae bacterium
GCGACTAAAGAAAATAAACTAGCAAATGTAGGCGAGGGCAAGCCAAACCTGCAACCCACGAAGCACAACCCAAACAAACTATCCGCCGAAAAATGTAAGCAACTTATAACCCAGCCAACAACAGGCAACTTATAACCCACCTAATCCAACCGCCCCCAATTTTCCATAAAAAAAACCAACTAAAAATTTTAACTAAGAGGCTGCAATAAGCTTGCAGCCTCTTAGTTTTTTACTCTTTAATTAAATAGCACCATTATTATCGGTCCACTTATCGGTTAAAGCCAATACATCTGCTTTTAACTCAGCAGCTACATCAGTAGAATACTCCGAAGCCACATAAGACCACTCAATCCAAGAACCATCATAGTTGTATACATCAGTTGCACCCAATGCTTCCATCAGTACAGCTTGAGTATGCGAAGAACGAACACCGCTCTGGCAGAATGTAATTACCTTCTTGCCTTCAATTAAATCACCATAAATAGCTTCCAATTCTTCAACAGTCTTTAAGGTGGCATCCTCGTTTAAGGCCTCTGTCCACTCAATATGCACAGCACCTGTTAAAGCACCGGTACCAAATGCGCCCGACGAAGAAGAGGTTTCCTCGCCATTGTATTCGCCGGCAGCACGAGTGTCAATTACTACCCACTCAGCAGGATTGTTTAAAGCTTCGATAACTTGAACAATATCTACACCCAAAGCAGCAGGATCATAGCTGGCATAGGTGTATTCGCTTACGGCTTCTTCATTAGCCAAAGTTACTAAATCACCACCGGTATCAAAGCCCATTGCATCAAAGTTATCAATACCACCATCAAGCATAAAGGCATTCTCATGACCAATTAATTTTAACTGCCAGTAAAAACGAGCACTGTCATGCATTGCACCGGCCGAGTAAACAACAATTGTGCTCTCGGGGGTAGCACCGGCTTTAGATAATAAATCAGCAGTTACTTCCGGAGCTAAACGGAAACCACCAATATTGGTGCTGATAGCCTCGGTGCTGCCCTCGCCCGAATAATCCGGACGCCATACTCGATAAGTTGTCTCGGCAGGTGCAGAGCTTTCTAAGCTAAAAGGTACCAAAGCCTTAACATCACTTACCACACCAATTACAATAACATCATCACCGGCATCAAGGGCGGCCGACAATTGCTCGGCAGACATAAATGCAGTGCCATCATACTGATAACCGCTTGCTTCCTCAGCAGGTTCTTCAGCAGGTTCTTCGGTTGCATCCTCGGCCGGAGTTTCCTCAACCGGGGCTTCCGGGGTTTCGGCAGGCTCTTCAGCACCACCGCAACCGGCTACCACTAACAACAATAAAGCCATAACTAATACAAGATACTTTTTCATTTTCATTCTCCTCCTTTTTTTTAGGGAAAACCCTTCTATATAAAAATCAAATGATTTTTATAACTAATCCTTAAGATTGATACCCTTTTTCTTAGCAATATACTTGGGAATTAAGGATACCAAGAATAAAATAATACCTGCACCGGCAAATTGCAATAATAAGGTTAAAGATACACCATTAGTAACAATTTCGCCGGCCATAAAGGCATAGATGAAAGAGCCGGGCGCCATGGTTATAAAAGATACCAAAGCAAAAGTTAAAACATTAATATTAGTAATACCATAAGCATAATTTTGTACATTATAAGGGAAAATAGGCACTAAACGAGTAAGAATTAAAAAGCTAACCCCGTTTTCGGCACAGCCTTTTTCGATTTTTTGGAAAATCGCATTATCGGCAAACTTGTTTTTAATGGCATCACGAGCCACATATTTGGCAATGATAAAAGCCACGGTAGCACCGATAGTAGCACCAATTAAGGAAATTAAACCGCCTAATACCGAGCCAAAGGTAATACCGGCCACAATAGTAACCGCCGAAGCAGGTATCATACAAACTGCAACAACAATGTATAAGGCAGTATAAGCTGCATAACCGATAAAGCCCAGCTCGGCAAAATAGGCTTGCATGGCATCTACATCGGTAATAAATTCAAGTAAGCCGGTAAAATAGGCAACAGCCACAACAACAGCTATAACAGCCACCGCAATCAGGATCTTTTTTAGGCCGCCGCCCTTACCCTTGCTTTCGGCTTGCTCTTTAACAGGTTGATTTGACATTTTAAGAATCCTCCCAAATAATTTATTTGAACATCTTATTTAAACCTTTTTTGGTTTTATAACGATTGCCCCAAGCCGTCATGGTTTGGGATAAAGTATCCTCCGGAGGGGTAGCGCCGGGCTGAACTACATCGCCCCAGACCAAGTCGAGGATATGCCATGCCTTAGCACCGCCCATTAACATCGATTGACGGCAAGCCGCACAATAGGTGATAACATTTTCGGTGGGGAAATCCCCTACCCTTCTGGCCATAACTCTTTTGGCTACTTCCGGGTTAGCCGGCACAATCATGCCGCCAAAACCGCAGCAACGGGTAGTTTCGCGGGTTTTTTCCGGCTCTACATACTGATAGCCCATTTGATCCACTATCCAACGGATACCATCAAAAATAGCCGCATAGGGGCGAATAGAGCAAGAATCATGCAAGGAAAATACAATATCGCTATTTTTGCCTTTGCCGATAACCTCTTGCGGTAGGCCGATTTGGGGCAATAATTCCCAAAGCGAGGTTACTTTAACATTGGCATTCTTTTTGATAATTTTATAGCAGCTTTGGCAGGATACGATTAATTCATCGCAGCCAATATAGGCCAAATCCTCATTAAAGCCGGCAAATCTTTCTTTAAACTTTTCTTCTTGGCCAACAGCGCTGGTAGGCTTGCCGCAGCATTTTTGAATAACTGCCAAATCAGGGTAAATTGTACGTAAATATTCGGCAGTTTTTAATACCAATTGCGGATTATAAGAAGCCAAGGCGCAACCGCCCATATATGCTTTTTTACTCATTATTTGCCTCCTTTACGCCTGGTAGAAAATAGTTTAGAAAATCCTAGCAATTGATGCATATTAATGGCTTTATGGCCTTCCATCGGCGATTTACCGCCATTGGCTTTAACCATTTCCTTGCGGATTTCGCCAAATAATTCGCTAAACTTATATTCTTCGGGGCAAACAATGGTGCATTGATCACACATATTACAGGTATAAGGGATAACCGGCTCGATATTGCCGCTGGCCACAAAATCCTTAAATAATTCACCGGGATAGGCCGTAAAATCATTAAGCATTAAGCATTCGGTCATGCATTTTTTGCATTCGCATTTTAAGCAACGACCGGCCTCGGCCAAGGCAGTTTCTTTATCAAAGCCATGATCGTATTCATTAAAGTGCTTAATCCGCTCGGCAGGGGCATCTTCGCGTACATGCAAGCGGGGTAAATCAACTGCATCTTGGGGCAAGGGAATATTAAGATTAGAAGTATAGCCCACCTCCTTGGCAAAATCACGGTCGGCCTTAAGATCTTGGCCTGCCAAATAACGATTGGCCGAAATAGCTGCCTTGCGGCCAAAGGCCATAGCCTCTACCACAATGGCGCTGCCTGCGCAATCGCCGGCGCCAAATACGCCGGGTAAGGCAGTTTCCATAGTTTGATTATCGCAAACCAAACGGCCGCCGCCTTTTTGCTCTAATTTGCCACCGCTAATATCTTCTACAACTTGGCCGGTAGCAAAAATAGCGGTATCGATATCTAAATGAGTAAGCTCATCTTTATAACTGGGGTTAAACTTGCCATCTTTATCGAATACAGAGATAACTTCCCTAATTTTAGCACCGCTTAAAGCACCGTCTTTTTGCTCAAAATTCTTGGTGCCATAGCCGGCATAAAGGATAATACCCTCCTCGGCCGAGGCTATTTGTTCATGCTTGGTAGCCGGCAAATGCTCTTTATCTTCCAAAGCCACCATATAAACTTTATTTGCGCCCAAACGCAAAGAGGTACGGGCACAATCCATAGCCACATCGCCACCACCAATTACCAAAACATTCTTTAAAGGCAAGGTGGTACGCTTTTCCAAAGAAGCTAGTTTTAGGAAATCAACAGCATTGCTAATACCGGTGCAATCATCGCCTTCGGTTTTAATTTGGCTGCCCTTATGAGCACCATGGGCCATAATTACTACATCATAATCGGCTTGTAATTGCTCAAAGGTAATATCTTTGCCAATTTCGGTATTCATGATAAAGTTAATGCCCAATTTTTGCAAATAGCTGTATTCAAAATCGATGATATGGCGCGGCAAGCGATACTCGGGGATACCAACGCGCATCATACCACCAAAAACAGCTAACTTCTCATAGACATCTACCTGATGTCCTTCCTTGCGCAAATCAATTGCTGCCTGAGCACCACCGGGGCCGGCACCAATTACGGCAGCTTTTTTGCCGGTTGCAGGTTTTACCGATAAATCCCATAAATTTTCATTATCGGCGGTATCGGCTGCATATCTTTTTAAAGTGGCAATAGATATTGGCTGCTGATACTCTTTACAACGGCGGCATTCATCTTCGCAAGGATGCGGACATACTCGTCCTAGGGTAGCCGGCAAAAATAATTGCTCACGAATGGTAAGTAATGCTTCTTCCACTTTGTCCTCGGCAATTAAGTTAACATACTTAATTACATCGGTATGCATAGGACAACGAGTAGAACAAAAAGCATATTGATGCCCCTGACATTCGTCGGCAATTTTATGGGCTATCTCCATAATTTTGTCATTATAAGGCAAAACGGTTCACTCCTTTTTGTATACAATAAACTAAATTCTTCTATGATTATACAACTTTATTAAGATGAAGTCAACAGATTTTAGAATATGTAAAAAAAATTATTATAATAAGATGAAAATAAATACCCAAATCCCCAAAACTATGATATAATAATCGCAGGGCGATTATTATATTGCTTTATTAAATTCGCCGGAAATTCTCGGCCAAAGAACGGCCAAGAATTTTTTATGGCAAGATTATATCATAAATATGCAGCAATTTTACTGTAAAAGTTAGTTTTACGACATATTTATGATATAATTTAAATAACTAAATATGCAAATTATGATACGTTATAATAGGAGGAAACACTATGACAAAAACCTATGATTTAGCGATTATTGGTGGTGGCTCGGCCGGTTTAGTAGCAGCGGCTATGGCCAGCGGCATGGGCGCTAAAGTGCTTTTGGCCGAAAAGCG
Organism: uncultured Peptococcaceae bacterium; assembly: GCA_964372025.1. Taxonomy (GTDB): domain Bacteria; phylum Bacillota; class Dehalobacteriia; order UBA4068; family UBA4068; genus CAYJBP01. The sequence continues at coordinate 5,165 of CAYJPF010000049.1, forward strand.
TAAAATGGGTGGCGATTGCCTTAATTATGGCTGTGTGCCCAGTAAGGCTTTTTTAAAGGCCAGCCGTTTGGCCTATCAAATTGCTCATAGCGAAGATTATGGCATTAAAGTAGCTAAAGCCGAGATTTCCCTAGCTAAAATTATGGCCAGGGTGCAGGCTGTTATTGCCGAAATTGCCGTGCATGATTCGGTAGAGCGCTTCGAATCTTTGGGTGTTGATGTGGTTTTAGGCGGCGCATCATTTGTAGATCCCTGCACTATAGCTATTAATGGCCAAAATTATCAAGCTAAAAAGTTTATTATTGCTGCCGGTTCCAGCGCTTTTGTGCCGCCGATTAAAGGTTTGGATTTGGTTGATTATTATACTAACGAAACCATTTTTGGCATGCAAAATTTGCCCGAAAAATTAATTATTTTAGGGGCAGGCCCCATTGGCTTAGAATTAGGCCAAGGCTTTGCCAATTTAGGCTCTAAGGTGGCGGTTTTTGATCGCAGCCCGAGCATATTCGGCAAAGACGAGCCCGAGGTTGCCCCCATTATGGAGCAAGCCTTAAGCCGCAGCGGCTTAAAATTATTTACTAATTGCAGCATTTTAGCGGTGGAAAAGCAAGCTAGCCAAATTGCCCTAAAAATCGAAGTTGATGGCCAAGAGCAAACCTATTTAGGCGATGCCATGCTGGTAGCCCTAGGGCGTGCCGCTAATACCGAAGGCCTAAACCTAGATAAAATAGGTATTGCTACCGACCCCCGCGGCTTTATTATTGTTAATGATAAATTGCAAACCAATATCCCCCATATCTTTGCCGCCGGCGATATTAGGGGCAAGTTTCAGTTTACCCATACTGCCTCTTATGAGGCGGCAATTGCCGTGCGCAATGCCCTGGTTAGGCCGATATTTAAAACCAAATACTATAATTTGGCCTGGACCACCTATACCATACCGGAGGTTGCTCATGTAGGTTATCTGGAGGATCAAGCTAAACAAGACGGCCTATTTGGCAGCGCTTATTCGCTACCGATTGATCAAAATGATCGAGCCAAGGCCGAAAACGATCGCCTGGGCTTGGTTAAAATTATTCTCGACACTAAAGGTGTAGTTATTGGTGCAACAATCGTTGGCGAAAAGGCCGGCGAAATGTTGCCGATTTTATCATTAATGGTTACCGAAAAAATAAAATTAAAAGCAGCGCTGGGCATGATATTTCAGTATCCTATTCAAGGCGAAATTATTAAGGCGGTGGCTTTAAATCATTTTAAGGATAATATTAAGCCCTGGCAGCAAAATATGATTAAACAAATTATCAAATAAAAGGTGATTATAATGAACGAGTTTAAGTCTAAAGATGATTATAAAAAGAATTATCGTAATCAAGTAAAGCGTGATATTATTTGCAAATTAATAACGGTTTGCGCTATTTTTGCCTGGATATTGATTATGCTTGCCCTATTACTTTGGCAAAGCGCAGAGCCTGCCTTTTTAACGGTATTTAATGAGTATAGCCATGATCAACTTACTGTTACCTGGGATTTTTTCCTATTGCGCATATCCTTTTTGCTAATGATTATCACCTTATTGTTTTGCATAATTGGGGTATGGTTTAATGCCATGCGCATGAAGCGTTCTTATGATAAGCTTAATAAATCAAATATTTTTATTGGTATTTTTACTTTAATTGCCATTATCTATTTTTGGAGTGAGTTTAATGCTTATTTATAAGTACCAATAAAATAATTTTATAAGTAGAAATAAAATAAGTGCTTGTAAATTATTGATTTTTATGATACAATATAATGCAAATAAAACACACAAACCCCAAGCAATGAGGCAATATTTAGGCAAAAGGCGGAATTAAATGCAAAATACCAGCGATTATCAATTCCTCGACTATTTAAATAATTTAAAAGCAACCAGCACCACAATTAGCCAAATGTTAAGCATTATTGATATTACCCCGATGCCGATTAGCTTATGGGATATTAATGCTAGCAAGGTTGTTTTTTGCAATCAATTTGCCTTAAAGTTTTTTGATTTAAAGGATAAGGCCGAGTATATTAATAATTTTTTAAATCTATCGCCGCTTAATCAGCCGGATGGCAGCAATTCTGCGCAAACTGCGATGGATTATATTTATCGGGCTGCCGCTAGCGGTTCGCAGCATTTTAGCTGGATGCATTGCAATTTAAAGGGTGAGGAAATCCCCTGCGAGATTTTTTTGCATAGTTTAATTTTGCCTGATGAGCAAGGCAGCAATTTGGTAGTTGGTTTTATTCATGATTTACGGGCACATTTAGCAGCTTATGATGATAATAATGCGCTTAAATTTTCTTTTTTTAATGCTATTTCTGATAAGCAATTATTTAATATGGTGGCCGAATTAAGTGCTGAGTGGTTTTGGGCTTATGATACCAGGGGTAAAACTATTCAGTTTTATGGCAAAGGCCGTGAAATTTTGGGGCTTTCTGATAAAAAGCAGCCCTTTCCTAAGAATGTAATCGAAAGTGGCATTGTCTACCCTGATGATTTAGGCAATTTTATCGATTTTGCCAATACCATGAATAAGGGCTTAAACAAGCCCTATGAAGTTCGTTTTATCCTACCTGATGGTTCATTCCGTTATTATCGAATTATTTATCAAACCATTTATGATAATGTCGGTCAGCCTCTTTTTAGCGTGGGTAAAACCTATGATATTCATAATCAAAAAACCCTGGAGGTATTATCGCGCACTGATTTATTAACCAATTGTTTAAATAAAATAACCACCGAAAACACAATTAAAACTTTGCTTAATAGTTCTAGGGATACTGCCCATGCCTTTTTTATCATTGATATTGACGATTTTAAGGCGGTAAATGATAATTTAGGCCATCATTTTGGGGATATTGTGCTTAAAGAACTGGCCAATAATTTACATGGTCAATTTAGGGATGGCGATATTATCGGGCGTATTGGCGGCGATGAATTTATTGTTTTTGTGCGCAATGTTACCGATATTCAGATTGTTAATAAAAAGGCGCAGGCTATTGCAACTATTTTTAAGAATAGTTATAGTGGCGAAGATGGTGATTTTAAAATTTCCGGCAGTATTGGCATTGCTCTTTATCCTAAAGATGGGGGCAATTACGAGCAACTTTATAGGGCGGCCGACAAGGCACTTTATCAATCCAAATTAAAAGGTAAAGATCGCTATACTTTTTATTCTGAGCAATTCATTAATGGGATTGGTCAAAAGCTTACTGTGCCTAAGACCATACATCATTTAAGCACTAATGATTTTGATGCTGAGTTAGTTTCCTATATTTTTGACAAATTATATGCCAGCACTGATTTAGCGGCTGATATTTATCAGCTATTAAAAGCTATTGGCCAGCGTTTTAATGCCGATCGTTGTTATATTTTTGAGGCTATGGCAGATGGTTGCAATTATTCGGTTACATATGAGTGGGATAATGTTTCGGTTACGCCGGTTATGCCACTTTCGCAGAATATTGCGCAGAGCACTCTTGATGATTTTTTGATGGAGTTTGACAATCAAGATATTATTTATTATCATGATTTTAGTTTAATTAAGAATGCGAAGATTGCCAAAGCAATTGTGGCAAGGAATGTTAAGTCTTTTTTACTAATTCAGGCTAAGCATCAGGATAATAAACGTGTGGTAATGGGCATTGATGATTGCAAGCAAAGAAGAATTTGGACTGAAAAAGAAGTTAATACTATCAGTTATGCACTAAAGGTAATGACTGTATTTTTAAATAAGTAAATCAAAAAGGGCTATCGCAATTAAGCGATAGCCTTAAAATTTTCCAAAAGTTTTTGCTTTTGCTTTTTCCAAAAAGCAAAGGTCTTAATCTTTTGAACTTAAAATCTTTCAATTATTTAAAAGCAAGCAAACCCGCCAGCCTAAATCAGCCCAGTTTACCTGCTTAAGCAAAAAATTATCCAGCTAGTTTGCTTCGTGTAGAGCACTTAATTATTATTTGCACAGCAAATAATAATAGCAGCTTTTTTTCAATTATTATTAATTCTTTGATTGGTTTTCCCTTTGCTTAGTTTGCTTTGCTAACCTTTATTATCCTTACCATTTATATAATTGAAAAAAATAAGATCAAAAGATCTGTTCTTTTTTTGCAAAAAAAGAACCAAAAAAACTTTAGAGGCTTATGCAAATTTGTTTGTTTGCATAAGCCCCTTTAATAATTCGTTTAGCCTAATAAATCTTTTTCCATATTCTTAAAGGCATAATCTAAGGCGTTTACTACCAAATCAATCTCTTCCTTAGTTGTATTGCAGGCACCGCCCATTCTCAAAGTGTTCGGTACAAAACCACCCAATAAAATGTTCTTCTCAGCGGCATACTTGCTAATCAGTTTAATCGGCCATTGACCAATCGATGTACCCGAGAATGTAGTAAAACGGTCTTCCTTAATAAAGGGCTCTTTAGTTATACGATCCTTTACAATCTCCAATTGCCAGAACATACCCTCACCGGCAATTAAACCAATTGTCTTATACTTCTCGGCCAAAGTATAAAGCTCGGCACGGAAATATTCACCAATATCCTTAGCCTGACCGGGAATATCATGCTTAATCATATATTCTAAATTGTACTTAGCTGCTGCCAAGGTTACAGGATGCGCCGCAAAAGTACATACATGGTTCCAACGAATCGAATCCATAAAATCAGCAACTTCCTTGCTTACCACCACAGCACCCAATGGCAAGGCCGAACTGGTTAAACCTTTAGCTATCGTAATCATATCCGGCTTAACAGGGGTAGTTGCCATAGCTTGATGACCAAACCACTCGCCTAAACGACCAAAGCCCATCAATACCTCGTCCACAATCCACAAAATACCTAAACGGTTCTTCATGGCTTCAATTTGCGGCAAATATTCCTTAGGAGGCATAATTGTGCCGGCACCATTAGCAGGCTCGGTTACTAAAGCAGCCACATTTGCCACATTATGGGCTACAATCAATTCTTCAGTTTGCTTTACGCAAGGCAAGGTGCCATCAGCATAAACACATTTACATTCCGGATAACTATGGCCCAAAGAACAACGATAGCAAAACGGAGTAGGACAAATAAAGGTGTTTTGGAAAGTACTACCGGCAACCGGACGAATACCTTGCTCAGGATAAGATGCAAAAGAACGGCTAGGTACCAAAGAGGTTAACTGACCGGCTCCTGCCGATACACCATGATAACCATGCTCGCGAGTAGCAACCAAGGGCTTGCCGGTCATTAAGCGGGCAATTAAAAGAGCAGTTTCTACAGCATCACCACCGCCTAAAGCATAACGCACTTTAGCAGCCCAACCACTGTCTTTTAAAATATCTTCGATTAATATTTTAGAAACTTCGGCCTTATAATTGGTTGTGTAAACATCCCATACAAAACCATAACGATCTAAAGCCTCTTTAATGCCTTCTTGCACTTCCGGTACCTTTTGGCCGATATTTACACAGTATAATTGATTGTAAAAATCAAGCAATTTGGTGCCGTCGGGAGTATAAAGATAATTACCTTCCATGGTATCAACAAAAGTTGTACCATATTCTGCATCAGTAGCAAAAGCATGGACATTATATTTTTTGTCCCATTCAGCAATTTGTTTCCAATCAATCTTGGTCATTTAAATAGCCCCCTTATTTTTTTGTAGATTTTACCTAACTGATTATATCATAAGGTATACATTATAGGTTATGTCAAGCAATAATATTAAGCAAATAATTCAAAAAAATCAAGCATTGATAAATTAACTAATTCTACAGCGGTTTTATAAAAAAAACTAACCTATACTTTACTTTTTTTAAAATAATTGTCTTTTCTTATTTACTTTATTATTTTTTAATGTTATTATTAGTATACAATATTGTAAAAATAAAGGTGTTTGTATGAAAATTAGCGATTTTGCAAATAAATTCAGTACCAATATTAATACCGTGCGCTACTATGTTAACAGTGGCCTTTTAATACCCGAAAAGCGTAATAAACAATATCGCTTTAATGAGCAAAATATCGAGGATATGAGCTTAATCAAATTATTAAAGCAATTCGATTTTTCGATTGGCGAAATCCATGATATCTTATCCTTAGTGCGCTTTTCTCGCTTAACAGCCAAAGATGATATCCAAGATTATCTAAATATTTTAGATCATAAAAAATCATTATTGCTGGCCGAGAGCAATCGTATTCAACAAGCGATTATGGAATTGGAAAAATACAGCAAAACTGTACAAAAAATGGCCAATCAGCAAGAAAAAAAGCTGGCCAAAATTGGGGTACCTATCGCCTTTATGAATTATATTTGCTGCCCCAATTGCCATACCAATTTAAGCTTTTGCGATGCCCAAATCGAAAATAATCAGATAATGCAGGCCGCTTTAACTTGCGATTGCGGCTATAAAGCCGCTATTATCAATGGCATTTTAATTACCGAAGGCCGCAATATTAGTGAATTTGATTCGCCGGATTTAGATCGCAAATTTTATAAAGATTTGCCGGCTAGCTGGGTTTCTTTATTCCAAAAATCCTATAATTGGCTGAGCAATCGCATGCTAAAAATGGATTTGCGCAATAAAATTGTTTACGAAAACCATATCAATTGCTACTTTTTTTTATACACTATTTTAGGCAAATTACCCAAAGATGCCCTTTATATTGTTAGCGATAAATATTTAGAGGTTGTTACCTTATATAAGGATTTAATCGAAAAACAAAATTTAGGCTATAATATTTTATTTATAGCCGATAGCTCGCATCAACTGCCACTTAAAAAAGCCTCGATTGATCTTTATATCGATTATTGCTCTGCTAATGAATATGCCTTTTTTAATACCGATGATGATTTATTTACCATCACCACCCCCTATTTAACCCCCGATGCCCAAATTTTAGGAACCTATTTTTATTTTGATCCGGGCAGCCGCTCGCATCAAAAATTATTGCAAGAATACCCCACCTGCTTAAGCCAAAACTATTTGCTTAGCCATCTTAAAGATCTTGTGCGCCATCATCAATTGCAGGTTATCGACAAAGAAAATAATGGCTTTGCTATAGACGATGCCAGCAAAAATCGCAATTTTTCTTTTCATAACCGGGGCGATAAAATCCATCTTTATTCTTATCAATGTCGCCTATAATTTATTGGGGAAAGGGAATTTACATGCAAAAACTTGTTAAAGCAAGCCTATTTTGGGGGTTAATACTAGCCTTTTTAATGATAAGCAAACCGGCCATAGCCATGGATATCAGCACCGAAACTATGGCCCAATCTTTATATAAGCTGGATTTATTCCGGGGCACTAATCAAGGATTTGAGCTTGATAACCCCTGCGACCGCTTAATGGCCGCCGTTTTAACAACCCGCTTTTTAGGTAAGGAGGATGAGGCCTTAAACCAAACCATAAATCATCCCTTTGATGATATTAGCGGCAGCTATGCCGAGCCTTATATAGCCTATCTTTATAGCCAAAATTTAATTCGTGGCATCGATAATAATAGCTATGGCAATACCGCGATGAGCGGCAATCAATTTGCCACTTTAATTTTGCGGGTTTTAGGCTATCAGGATGATATCGATTTTAGCTGGGATAGCGCCCTAAATACCATGGTTGATTTAGCCATTATCCCCGCCCAATCTTTAGCCGATTTAAATACCGCCACCATTAGCCGCGGCCAAGCTGTTTATCTTTGCTATCAGGCCATGCAAGCCAACTTAAATAATAGCGATATGCGCTTAGCTCAGCAATTACTAGCCCAAGATGTATTTAGCACCCAACAATTAGCCCAAACCCAAGATGCCACCCTTTTAATCGCCGCCGATATGCCCGATTATATGGGCTATACGGTAAATATTTATCAGCCTCAGCAATTTAGCGATATTATTTATTTAGCCATGCTCAATCGCCAAAATAATTTAAGCCTTTATGCGCCAACCATTGACGAAGCCCAGGCTAGCGAGCTAATCAAGCATCTTTTAGAACCCTATATCACACGCGAAGTAAATATTCAATTTGCCTATGATCCGGCTAATTATCAATACGATATCTTTATCAGTATTGCCGACTATATTAGCATCGAATTTTATTATCAAAACCCCGGTCGCTATCAAAAGAATCATCAAATTTACAGCGATTTAGCCACTAATTATCAAGATGCTTATATCAGCCTGGGCGAATGGGTTCAAAAAATCGAGCAAATTCTTAGCCAAATCATCCTGCCCGAAATGAATCAAAGCGCCCAAACCAAGGCTATTTTTGATTATTTAATCATCAATACCGACTATGATCATCAGGCCAATGATTATAGCCTATCCCATTATCCGCAAAGCGTGCTTTTTGATGGCTTGGGGGTTTGCGATGGTTATTCGGCCGCCTTTAAAATGCTTTTAAATGGCCAAGGTATCGCAAGTACAGTAATTTTTGGCCTGGCCGATGGCCTGGAACATTCCTGGAATCAAGTTAAAATTGATGATAATTGGTATAATTTTGATATCACCTTTAGCGAAACTTTATCCGGGGCAAATTTAATTAATTATAGTTATTTTGGCATGCCGGACAGCCAATTTTATCTAAATCATATAGCGCATGATTTAAATCAGATTAAACCGGCAGCTAACAGCTATTTACTGATCGATAAGCCCCAAAACACTGCTATCGATAACCTTTCTTAAAAATAATTTTGTTTTTTGGCAAAAATTGTTGTATATTGCCAATAAATAGTGTATAATTAAATATATCTATCGGTAACTCTGCACTTTAAGGTCTTATACGAGGTATCCCCATGAACAAAATAAAAGACTATTTTAGCAGAAGCTCGGAGTATATTTGGAATAAAATCGGCTTAGGCATGCAAGCCAAGCTAATCATTATTTTTATAGTGATTAAAATTATTCCTTTAGTATTATTGGCCGTCATTGCCTGGATGCAAATTGATGATTTGGCAATTACGCTGCGCCAAACAGCGGTGGAGGATTCCACAGAGGCCTTAAATGATATTGCAACCGAAAATATCGAGCGCATAACAACCGATATTGCCTATGAAGTTTCCGACTTTTTATATGGGCGTGATTCGGATATTCTATTTTTGGCCGATTTAGCGCCCACTTTAGAAAATTATACCGATTTTATCGAAAACGAAAGCGGCCGGGTTATCGAGCAAGGCGAATGGATACTGGCCGAGGACGGTCAATCCTGGGTGCGTGCCGAGGATTATGAGCCTATCCCTTCTACCGGCGGTGGTGTTTCGACCAATCCCGAAAATAATGATTTAGACGGCTTTCGCTATCGCGATCCCGACCCTTTTACTTATACCGAAATTCCCCTCTATGACGAAATTACCTATGTAGATTTAGCCGGCAATGAGCTAATTAAAGTAGTAAGTGCCGATTCTACCAAAATTAATTATCCACTGGATAATAGCTTAAAAAATATTGCCAATACTGATAATACCTATATTAAGGCCGAAGATTATTTTAGCCATTTACAGGATTTAGAAGTGGGCGAAATTTATGTTTCCGATGTGATTGGCGCCTATATTGGCACCAATCTAATTGGCATGTATACCCCCGATAATACGGCCAAAGCCGCCAGCGATAGGGGCTATGATATCGACTATAAGCCTGAGGAGCAGGCTTTTTCCGGTGCAGAAAACCCAATTGGCCAAAAATACGAGGGCATTATCCGCTGGGCTACCCCGGTAGCTGATCAGCTGGGCAATATTACAGGCTATGTAACCATGGCGCTTAACTTTGATCATATCATCGAGATGGCCGAGCATATTACCCCCATGAATGAGCGCTATACCGAGCTATCCGATGCTTTTGCCGGCAATTATGCCTTTATTTGGGATTATCAATGCCGCAGTATTGTTCATCCGCGCCATCATTCGATAGTGGGCTATGATCCGGCCACCGGCGAGCCGGCTATCCCCTGGTTGGAGGCCTCGATTTATGAAGGCTGGCAGGCCAGTGGCGAGGCAAGCTGGTATGATTATGTGCAGCAAAATGTTGAGGAATTTGATAATCAAAGCCGCGAAAAAGCCCCTGCCGCGGCCTTAACCCAGCAAAGCTTGGTTGGCCTAGACGGCCGCTACCTAAATAATGCGCCGCAATGTACCGGCTGGATGGATTTAAGCCAAGATGGCGGCTCCGGCTCTTTTTACATTTTATGGAGCGGCCTATACAAATTAACCACAACGGCAGCTATCCCCTACTATACCGGCCAATATGCTCCTTCGGAGGATAATGAATTTTCGCGTCGGGGTTTTGGTTTTGTTACTGTTTCGGCCGGCCTGGAAGATTTTACCGCCCCGGCTGTTAGCATGGAAGAGCGGATGTCGGCTACGGCGGCCAGCAATTTAAGCGATACTTTAAATCAGCTATCAATTACTACCTTACTTATGATTGCTTTAATCGTGATAGTAGCCATTTGGATGGCCACCTTCTTAAGCGGCACTATTAATAAGCTGATTAAAGGCATATCGCGCTTTCAAAGTGGCGAGCGTCATTTCCGCTTTAATACCACTGTAAAGGACGAGTTTGGCACCCTGGCCGATTCTTTAGATGCTTTATCCGATAATATTGTCGATTCGGCGCAAAACCCATTAACCATTGCCGATTTGGATTTAAAGATTATCTATATGAATGATTTAAGGCTTAACTTAAGCAATTTAAGCTTAGATGATGTTACCGGCAAAGATTATGCAGAATTTACCCTCTTCCCGCTAGACTCGGTTTATTGCCCCTTAAAGGCCTTAAAAGAAGGCAAAGAAAGCGAAGTTATGTATTCGCCCGATCAGGATAAATACTTTAAATCGCAGGCTACCTATCTATATAATAATGATGGTGAGCCGATTGGTTATATTATCGAAAGTATTGATATGTCGACCATTATCAGGCAGCAAATCGAAAATGAGCGTCAGCGCATTTTGCTGGATACCATCTTTAATGCTTCGCCGGATGTAATTTGGTATCAGAATATGGAGGGCGAGTATTTGGCGGTTAACCCGCGCTTTAGCTCTATCCCCGGCCTAACCGTGGAGGACTGTGTTGGCAAAAAGCCGTCGCAAATCCTTTATCCGGAGTTTGCAGCACATTCTAAGGAATATTTCTTCGAAACTATGGCAGCCGGTACGGCTATCTTTAAAACCGAAAAAGTTATGTTTAGCGATGGCAAAGAAGAGGTATTGGATATTGTTTCTACCCCATTATATGATGGTAGTGGCGAGAAGATTGGTCTTTTGGGATTTGCCCGTAATGTAAGCAATCGTGAGGAAATCGAGAACGAGTTGCGCCAAACCCAAATTAGCCTAGAGCAGGCCGTTAACCAGGCCAACTTGGCAAATGAGCATAAAGGCGAATTTTTGGCCCGCATGAGCCACGAAATCCGCACCCCGATGAATGCCATTATCGGCATTACCAATATTGTGCTTAAAAAGCTAGAGGTATTGGAATGCGAAAATGATCAAATCCACCTTAATGAAATTAATGGCCATGTAAATCAGATCGAGGTATCCTCGCAGCATTTATTAAGCTTACTTAATGATATTTTGGATGTTTCTAAAATTGATGCCGGCAAAATAGAGCTAGACCCAACCGAAATGGACTTAAGCAATTTAGCCAATACGGTAGCAGGTATTATTCACCCACGCTGCCAGGAAAAGAAGATTAATTTTATTACTGATTTTGCCGATTTTAGCCCATCGATATTTAATGGTGATGCTTTACGTTTGCGGCAGGTACTGATTAATTTGCTGGGCAATGCGGTAAAGTTTACGCCCGAGCAGGGGCAAATTGAGTTTATCATCAGCAAATTAGAGCAAAAGGGCAATCAGGTTTTAGTAGGCTTTACCTGCCGTGATAATGGTATAGGCATAGAGGAAAGTGCCCTAGGCACAATCTTTAACCCCTTCGAGCAGGCTACCAGCAGCATTACCCGTAAGCATGGCGGCACCGGATTGGGCTTGACGATTAGCGCTAGTATAGTTAAGTTATTTGGTGGCGAGATTAAGATTAAAACCGAGCTTGGCCAGGGCAGCGAATTTAGTTTTGAAATTTGGCTGGAGCAGATTAAGGATAATGATCAGGAGGAGGCCATTAATTGCACGGACGAAACAATTTTAGCCGGCAAGCGTATTTTGCTGGTTGATGATGTGGATATTAACCGGATGATAGTGGTTTCGATGTTGGAAGTATATGAAGCGATAATTGATGAGGCTGATGATGGCGAGGTAGCGCTTAAGATGTTTAGCCAATCAGAGCCTGGTTATTATGATATAATTCTGATGGATGTAAACATGCCGATTATGGATGGTTATCAGGCATCGCAATCGATAAGGGCATTGGAGCGCACAGATAGCAAGCAAGTACCGATAATAGCATTAACGGCCAATGCTTTTAAGGATGATATTGAAAAGGCCTTAGCGCATGGGATGAACAGTCATATAGCCAAGCCGGTTGATATGGATATATTATTAGAAGTAGTTTGCAAGCATTTGCAAAGGTTTTAGTTAGTTTTTATTCTATTTGCTAAAGATTTGGTTTGGATTATATAGGTTTGGCTAGTTTTTTGAAAAAACTTTTAGAATTTTTAGGGGGCTGTCGCAATGCGACAGCCCCATCAGTTTTTTTCATCCTCATGCAATATTCTTTCATTATCTCGCTGCTTAGGCATTTTGATATCCTTAACCAAAATCGCATTACGGATAATGTTTTTGCCATAACGCTCACGAATATTTTCAATAACATCATTCAATTTGTCAGCCCTAAAATCTTCCTGCGGATCAGTAAATAAATCCAATTGCTGTGGCATATCTTGATCAACTAAATTAATCGCCCTAACTGTTAATGTCCTAATAGGATACTGCCAGCTATAATGCTTGATTAATAATTCATAAGCCGCTTTAGCCAAATGCTGTGCAATAAAGCTGGGCCTGGCCAACTGCATTTGCCACTCCTTAGTCGCCAATTGATTATTACGAATGCTTAATGCCACCCCGCCGGCCTTTTTGCCCTGCTTGCGTAACTGCGTGCCAATCTCCTGCACTAATTCTAAAATTACACACCAGGCCTCCTGATTATCCTCCAAATCAGCCACCGTTGTAATGCCTCGCCCCACACTTTTAATATCAGGCGCCGCATCAGCCCAAGCTACCGGCGCATCGTCTAAACCAGCAGCATATCGCTTAAGCAAAACCCCGTTTTTACCCAAACAAGCCTCCAATAAATTGCTAGAAGCGGCTGCCAATTGGCCAATTGTGCTAATCCCATAAATCGCTAATGTTTTTTGGGTAGCCTTGCCTACCCCCAATAATTCACCCACCGGCAAAGGCCAAATCTGCTGCTTAAAGCCTTCCTCGCTGATAATAGTTACCGCATCAGGTTTTTTTAAATCCGAACCCAGTTTAGCAAAAATCTTATTAAAACTAACCCCAATCGATACCGTTAACCCCAATTCGTCTTTAATAGATGCCCGAATCTGCTCGGCAATTTGAGCAGCATCACCAAAAATTTTGCTGCCTGTTACATCCAACCAGCATTCATCTAAACCAAAAGGCTCAACTTGATCAGTAAAACGACCATAAATCTGCTGCGCTAGCTTAGAATACTTATGATACTCCTTAAATGTGGGCGGCACAATAATCAGATCAGGGCATTTGCGCCGTGCTTGCCATAAGGTTTCGGCGGTGATAATACCACTAGCCTTGGCTAAATTGTTTTTGGCCAAAACAATGCCATGCCTATCCTCGGCCGAGCCGCCAACCGCCACCGGTTTATCGCGTAAGCTGGGATTTAGCATGCATTCTACCGAAGCATAAAAATTATTCATATCACAATGCAATATACTACGCCCCATAATGGCCTCCTTTAGCTATTATCTTTAATTTTAACATAGTTTTTAGCTTTTAGCCACCAGGTACCAAATCCGAACCCATTTTTATCCCAGTTTGCCGGCTTCATACGGCACTACCAGCCCTTGGAATACTACCAGTATGCCTGCGTGCTGTTAGCACCGTCTGAGCTAGCGCCAAAATCTTTGATTTTGAGTGATAGCTACGTGCATTAGCTGCGGCTTTGCAAAGCAAAGGCCAGCTAGGCCTCAAGCTCGGCAAACTGGGGTAAAAATCGCTGCGCGACCCTGGCGG
>CAYJPF010000050.1:0-19258 GCA_964372025.1 uncultured Peptococcaceae bacterium
CAATTTTTTGTAAAAAATTGAGTAAAACTTTTAGGGCTTACGCAAATAAAACTATTTGCGTAAGCCCCTTTTTTTAGCCTAATAGGATTTGATCATTGATACTTTCGTCTAGCTTAAAATGCGAGGTTATATCCTTCATGGTATGCGCCTGGCCAAATAATTCCTCGCTTACGGCCGCTGTATGCTGCGCCGCCACAGTATTTGTATTAATTACCGACGAAATCTGCTCAACACCGCGGTTGATATGCTGCGCTGCCAAAGTTTGATCATTGGTAGAATCGGCTATCCCTTCCACCAATACACTTAAATCATTGGCCCCTTCCGACATCATTCTTATCGATTGCGATGTGTTTTGTACCACCTTGTTGCCAATCTCCACCGCTTCAAGCGTTTCGGCTATTAAATCAGCAGTATTCTTGGCCGATAAAGCCGATTTTTCGGCCAGGGTGCGCACCTCCTCGGCCACAACCGCAAAACCTTTACCGGCCGAACCGGCACGTGCAGCTTCTACCGCAGCATTAAGTGCTAAAATATTGGTTTGGAAGGCAATATCATCAATAGCTTTAATAATCTTGCCAATTTCCTGCGATTTATTATTAATTTGCTCCATCGAGGCCATCATTTCCTGCATTTGTTGATTACCGGTGGTTATGGCTTCGCGCGCTTTGCTATTGGCTAGTTTTGCTTTTTGAGCATCGGCGGCAGTTTGATTAATCTTGGTGGTAATTTCCTCCACCGACGAGGTTAAGGAAGTTATAGAGGTGGATTGCTCACTGGCTCCGCTGGATAAAGATTGTGCACTATCGGATAATTGCTCGCTAACTATTCGCACCTGATTAGAAGATTCTTGCAATAATTGTAAGCGATTTGGTAAATCGGTGGTTATTTGATGATAAGCCTGTGCTAGGGGCTGATAATCACCAATAAACAAATGCCTGGCCTGATTAGTATAGGTAAAATTGCCCTGCGACATATGTATTAAACCATTGCTTAATTCCTTAATAATTGTAGCCAAATTACTGCCCATCTCTTTAGTAGAGGCAGCCAAAATGCCAATTTCCGAGGTGTCGCTGGCTACATCTAGGCTATAGCTTAAATTGCCCTTGGCCATTTCCTGCATGGCTTGAGAACATTTGCTAATCGGCTTGATAACCCTTTTAGCAATAATAATTTCGCTCATGATTTGGGTAAGTAAAATCAAAATAATTAATACAACTAATATGGTAAAAAGTAAATTGTTTTGATCATATACTGCCAGTACGCTCTGCTCGGTACGGGCATCAAGCATAGACATTAAATCAGCCTGCAAAACTTGGATTTGCGAAAGAGTATCGCCGTACTCTGTGCCAAAAACACTTTCGATAGCTGCATCTTGATTGCCGCTTACCACCAAATCCATGGCCGCACTTTCCAAGGGGATAAGATTATTGGATAAGCTTTGCATTTGCTCGATAATAGCTTGCTCGGTAGCGCTAATGCCAATTTCAACCATATTGCTTACCGCAATATCACGATTTTTTAAAGTATTAACTTCGTTCCAATAATTATCAAAATGAACCTGGTTGCCGGTTGCAGCATAAGATCTAACCTCGGATGTTAAATAGGCCGATCCATCCATAAAGCGATTTAAATTAATGATTAAATCTGCACGATTAGTGCTGGTAAGCTGGCCTTCTGCACTGGAAAATAATGATAGCATTTGGGTAGTGCCAAGGAGGATTAAAAGGATAAGGGTAGAAATTATACGTAGTTTTTGCATAGTTGAAGCCTTGATTGCCTTTTTCATATTGATACCTCGCTTAAATTTGCCGCCAGATGCCAAATGCGGATTTGGTAACTGGTGGTTATAATGTATACAGTCATTTTTTATGACCAATTGCAACGATTATAACACAAGATATCTGACAATGTCAATCATTGTGTTGAAATATTAGATAAATGAATTTAATGTTTTGTCATAGCAATGTAGCATAATGCTTATAATATCGTTTAACTGGGATAAAAATGAAAATTTAATATGCTAATTGTTTGACAAAAACGCCGAAAAGTGATATAATTTAATTGGGCTACTGCGCTTATGTTTTGGCCAACTAGCCATATATTTATATAGTATTACTTTTTTAAACAGTTTAAGCCGCTTTGCAAAATATTTGCTAAAGGATGGGTGATTTATGGATAGTTCCAGTAAGTTTAGATTAGGCGATATGCTGGTTATGAGGGGGGTTATTACCTCGGATCAGCTAAGTAAGGCTTTAAAACTGCAAAAGCAATACCATCGCCAATTAGGCGAATGTTTAATTGAATTAGGCGTGGTTACCGATGATGATATCGCCACCATGCTCGAATTGCAATTAGGCATACCCCGTGTTGATTTGCAGGGTATTAAAATTGATCCGGATATTATTAGCTTAGTTAGCGGCTTTGTTTTGCGCAAGCATACGGTTTTGCCTTTAGGTTATAGCGATCGCCATTCTAATATTTTATTAGTAGCAATGGCCGACCCTTTAGATATGGTAGCTCAAGACGACCTTTCGATTATCACTAACTGCGCTATCGAGCCGCGTATTGCCACCATTGGCGAGATTAATGCTGTTTTGGATAGATATTTTGGTACCGGCGAAGCAATGTCGGCTGCCGAGCAATATGCTCGCGAGCGCGAGCAAATTCAACCGGTGGAGGAAACCGACCCCACCCAGGTAAGCGATAGTGATAATGCCCCAATTGTGCAATTAGTACGCTCGATTATCGAGCAGGCTGTGCGCCAAAGGGCCAGCGATATTCATATGGACCCTTTAGAAAAGCAATTGCGAATTCGTTATCGTATTGATGGCGTTTTAACCGAAAAAATGCTTTATGATTTAAGCCTATTGCCGGCCATTGTGTCGAGGGTAAAAATTATGGGCGGTATGGATATTTCCGAAAAGCGTAAGCCGCAAGATGGCCGCCTTTCGGTTACCGTAGACCGCGGCGATTATGATATTCGTGTTTCGGTTTTGCCCACCTCTTATGGCGAAAAAATTGTTATGCGCTTGGCATCATCCCAGGCTTTAACTCGTCCTAAATCCGATTTAGGCTTGCAAGAATATGATTTGCAAAAATTTGATCATATCCTACGCAATCCTAATGGCATGATTTTGGTTACCGGGCCTACCGGTAGCGGTAAATCTACTACATTATATACAGTTTTGTCGGAATTAAATAATGAACATGTTAATATTATTACAGTAGAAGATCCGGTAGAGGCCAATATTGGCGGGGTAAATCAGGTGCAGGTAAATACCAAAGCCAATTTAACCTTTGCCAGCGCCTTACGCTCTATTTTGCGCCAAGATCCCGATATTATCATGATCGGCGAGATTCGCGATTTTGAAACAGCCACCATTGCTTTGCAGGCCTCGATTACCGGCCATTTAGTGGTAAGCACCCTGCATACCAATAGTGCATCCTCTACCATTACCCGTCTTTTGGATATGGGCTTGGAATCTTATCTTTTGGCCGATTCTTTGGTTGGGGTTATTGCCCAAAGGCTGGTGCGGCGGCTTTGCGCCCATTGCCGCAAGCCATATTATGCCACCCCTGAGGAAAAAGTTTTATTAAATTGCCCGCCCGAGCAGGAATTAGTTCTTTATAAAGCCGTAGGCTGCGCCCGTTGTAGCGAAACCGGCTTCCATGGGCGCATCGGTGTTTACGAAATTATGGAAATTAGCCCCGAATTAAAACGGATAATTTCGGCTAAAGGCACCGTTGAGGAAATTAAAAAGATGGCCTTAGCTCAGGGCATGCATACTTTGATGATGAGCGCTGCCGGCTTTGTGTATACCGGCACAACCACCGTTGAGGAAATGATGAAAGTTTCCTTAGAAATTTGATGATTTTAGCTAACCTGATGTTTATAATAGCAAGTTCGGCTGGGCTATAGGCTATTTTGGCAGCTAAGCCGGCATAGGTAAGAGGTAGAATTATGACAACATTTTTAGAATTAATAGAATTAGCGGTAAATCGTAAAGCCTCCGATTTGCATTTAAGCGCCGGGCGACCGGCTACGGGTAGGGTAGATGGTGAATTGGTATTTTTAAGCGAAACCCCCTTGCTGCCTGCCGATATCGCTCAAGTTGCCGAATCGATTATCAATGAACATCAAATTAAAATTTTAAAAGAAAAAGGCGAGATTGATTTTGCCTATTCGGTGCAATCTTTAGGCCGCTTTAGGATAAATGTTTTTAGGCAGCGAGGATCATATGCCCTGGTAGCCAGGGTGCTTAATCTGCATATACCCAGCCCGGAGCAAATTAATTTGCCGGCCGAGGTAGTTTCCATGTGCGATAAGGTGCGCGGCCTGGTTTTGGTAACAGGGGCTACAGGTAGCGGTAAATCTACCACCTTGGCCAGCATGATTAATGTTATTAATCAGCGCTATAATCGCCATATTCTTACTTTGGAGGATCCAATTGAGTATTTGCATCGCCATAATAAGGCGGTGGTAAATCAAAGGGAAGTAGGCGATGATACCCAAAGCTTCCCCAATGCCTTAAGGGCAGCTTTAAGGCAAGATCCCGATGTTATCCTGGTTGGCGAAATGCGCGATCTGGAAACTATCTCGATTGCCGTAACCGCGGCCGAAACCGGTCACTTAGTATTTTCCACCCTGCATACGGTGGGGGCGGCCAATACTATCGACCGCATTATCGATGTTTTTCCGCCTTATCAGCAGCAGCAAATTCGTACCCAGTTGGCCGATGTTTTGGAATGTGTGGTATCGCAACAGCTTATTCCCACCGCCGGGCGTCGGGGCAGGGTAGCTGCTTTTGAGGTAATGCTGGCCAATAGTGCCATTCGTAATAATATTCGCGAGGGCAAAACCTTTCAAATTCCCTCGATTATGCTTACCAATGCCAAAATTGGCATGCGCACCATGGATGATGCCATCTTAGAGCTATATCAAAATGGCGAAATCGATATGGAAAACGCTTTGGCTTTTGCTCAAGATCGTAATGCCTTAAGCAAAAGATTGATTTAGTTGATGATTTTATTAGGTTAATAACCGCAGGTTGGTAATCGCAGGTTGATAACCTTAGGTTGATAACTTTTTAGAATAGGCTGCTGTTTAATAAGATACTGTTAAAGGGGTGATGCTGATTGGCTTTGTTTTCGTATATTGCTTTAGACAAAAAAGGTAAGGAAATCAAAGGCACCATGGAGGCGGATACCACCCAGGTGGTAATTAATAATTTGCGCAATGAAGGGCATACCCCGATTAGCGTTAATCCAACCTCGGCCCTAAATAAAGAAATTAATATCGAAATTTTTAAACGTAAGCCCACTGCCCGTAATTTAGCAGTGTTTTGTCGCCAATTTGTTAGTATTATTTCGGCCGGTGTGCCCGTAACCAATGCCTTTGAAATGCTCTATGAACAAACCGAGAATAAAATTTTAGCCCAGGCCATTGATGAATGTAAGCTATCTATTCAATCCGGTACTTCTTTATCCGAGGCGATGGCGCAGCATCGTAAGATTTTTGGCGATTTATTTATTACGATGGTAGCCGCCGGCGAGGAATCGGGTAGTTTAGATACCGCTTTTGCCCGCATGGCGCAGCAGTTCGAAAAAGAAGAAAAGCTTAAAAATATGGTGCGCAAGGCTACTATTTATCCGATTATCGTGGCAATTGTGGCGGTAATTGTAGTTTTGGTTTTACTTACTTATGTAGTGCCTCAATTCGAGGTTATGTTAAGCCAAATGGATATGGAGCTGCCGCTGCTTACCAGGGCGGTTATGGCTGCCAGCGAATTTGTGCAAACCAGTTGGCCGTTTTTAGCCGCAATAATTGTGGTTATTAGCCTAAGCCTTAGGTATTTTAGCCGCACTTATGAAGGCAAGCGCTTTTTTGGCAAGCTGGAATTAAAGCTGCCCTTGCTTGGAGTTTTGGCCGTAAAATCGGCCTCGGCCAGAATGAGCAGAACAATGTCTACGCTGTTAGCTGCCGGTATTCATATTACCGAGGCTTTGGATATTGTATCTAAAACTATGTCGAATATCTACTTTAGGGAAACTTTGCAGGTAGTTAAAGACGAGGTTTCCTTAGGCTCGCCGATGTCGGAGCCTTTAAGCCGCAGTTCGCTATTTCCGCCTATGGTGCGTCATATGGCCAAAATTGGCGAGGAGGTTGGCGATATCGAGGGCATGCTCGATAAAGTGGCCGATTATTATGATGAAGAGGTAGAAGCAGCCACCAATGCTTTAACTGCTGCTTTAGAACCGATGATTATCATCGTTTTGGCCGTTGTTGTTGGGGTAGTGGTAATGGCAATTATGTTGCCCTTATCTAATATGTATACAGGTTTAGGTAATCTTTAGTAAATTATTTAATGTAAAAATAATGTAAAAAAGGAAGGAATTAAAAATGAAAAAATTATCCTCTAGCTTCAAACTTAACCAAAATAATAAAGGTTTTACCTTGGTAGAATTAATTATTGTGGTAGCAATTATTGCAATTTTAGCAACTCTTTTAGTACCCCAGTACTTACAATATGTAGAAAATAGCCGCATTGTTACCGATGTTTCCGCCGCCGATACCGTAGAGCGTGCTCTTAATGTTTTGATTGCTGATGGTACGATTTCCGGGGCAGGTACTATTACTTGGGATACTGCAAGTGGCGATATTACATTAGCTACCTTTACTAATGCCGTAGCTGTTGCCACAGATTTGGCTACTATCTTGGATGTTGATGCTCCTACCGGTACTGATCCTACCTTTGACTTTTTAGTAGCTGCCTCTAATATTGCTAGAGAGGGCGATGGCTCTGACGATTTCGATCCGGATGTAGTATGGACTGTATCCTATGCTGACGGCATCCCCTCTATCGAAGTTAGCGGCAATGACTATAATACCTGGCTCAGCAACTAATGCTCGCTATTGAGCTAATCTTTTATCTTGTCGTATTCATTTTCGGCAGCATGATTGGCAGTTTTTTAAATGTTGTAATCAGGCGTTTACCTTTAGGCGAGGGCATAGCTTGGGGGCGATCTTATTGCCCCAATTGCCACCATACTTTGGCGGCTTGGCAATTAATCCCAATTATTAGCTATCTTATTCTTAAAGGTAAATGCCATTATTGCCAAAGCTCTATCGGCCGGAACTACCCCGGGCTAGAGCTTGTAAATGGCCTGTTATACCTAGTAATAATTTATTTGTTTAATTTTAATTCTTTTGCGATAATCGGCTGCTTTTTGGGTTCGGCATTGCTGGCCTTAGCCATTATCGATGCTAAAACAGGCCTAATTCCGCCGGCCATCAATATTTTTATCGGCTTATTGGCGCTGATTAACCTTGGGTTTAATCCGGCTGCCTGGCCGCAGCATTTAGCCGGTTTTATCATTATTAGCGGCTTTTTATGCTTATTGTTTTGGCTATCTAAAGGCCGTGCTATTGGTGGCGGCGATATTAAATTAATGGCGGTTATTGGCCTGCTTTTAGGCTTTAAGCTTAGCCTGCTTGCCTTTTTTATGGCTTGCGTTTTAGGAGCAATTATTCATATTATTAGAATGCGCTTTTTTGGCGCTAACCGCAGTTTGGCCTTTGGCCCTTATTTAGCTGCTGCTATTTTTATTACTTATTTATGGGGTAACGCCCTTATAACATGGTATTTAAATTTTATAACTTAATTTAGGGAGGTGGTTAAGCCTTGGCTACTAAATTTTTAAGCATCAGTATTGCCGATTATATGATTAAAGTGGCTGTTATTAACAGAAAAGGTAAGCATTCTCATTTGCTTTCGGCCTTTAGCTTTGCTACGCCGGAAAATTGCGTAGTAGATGGCCAGGTTATGGATGCCGAAAAATTAAGCGAGCGCTTACTTACCGAATTAACCAAAAATGATTGTGCCAATATTAGGCCAACCATTATTGTTACACCTTCCACCAAGGTGGTTAGCAGGGAAGTATTCTTGCCGCCGGTAAAAGAACGGCGCTTAAAAGCAATGATTGCCACCAATGCCTCGGAGTATTTTCCGGTAGATTTAAATAATTATAAAGTAAGCTATATGATTTTGGAAAAGGTAAAAGGGGAAGAACCCGGCTATCGGGTTATGGTTACGGCCGCCCCTAAAAGCCTCTTGCAATCATTTACTAATTTAGGGCAAGTAAGTGGGCTTGCGGTGGTTTATATCGATCAAGCTGCCAATAGTCAGTACCAGGTATTAAGGGAATTGGCTATCCCGGGCATCACCATGTTTGCCAATATTAGTATTAAGCAAACGGTAATTTCGTTTATGCAGGGCAATATGCTTTTATTTCAGCGTTCTTTGCCTTTTGGTGGCTATGATTTAATCAAAACAGCCATGGATATTTATCAAGTAGAAGATAATCGTTTATTAGATATCCTAGCTTCTTGCCTTAATACGGAATGGCTAAATGCAGCTATCCCCGAGGCCGAAAGGCAGGATATTTATGGGCGTTTAGTTAGCGGCATTATGCGTAGCGCCGATTTCTTTAAGTCCAGCCGTAAAAATCAGCAAATCGAAAAAGTAGTGATTTTTGGCGCTTGTGCCGATTTAAGCGGCTTAAAAGAGCAAATCGCCGCCGGCATGCGCCTAGATGTGGAAATACTGGCCAATTTAACCCTAAATCAAAAAATGGCTGCCGATGCTCGCGAATTAAGCAGCTATATTAGCTCAATTGGTGCTACTTTAAACCCGCTGGATTTAATTCCCGAAGTAGTTAAAGAAAAAAAGGCTGCAGATAGCAAAAAAGAAGCCAATAAAAGCCTGGCTCCGGTTATTCTTATTCTATGTATTTTGGGCTCGGGCTCGATTACGGCTTTATCATATATGGATTTAAACCTATTAAGGCTTAATCTGGATTATACCAATCAGCGTATCGAAACTTTAAGCTATGCAGCCGAGGTTTTTAATCAATATAATCTATATAATAATCAACGTGCAAATTTACAAGCTTTAGAAGATTTAAGCTCTAATGCCAATAATGCGGCTCTTTTGGCCTTTTTAGAGGAATTAGAAGTTAAAATGCCGCAAAGCGTATTATTTTTATCGGCCTCTTGTGATGAGGTGGGGGTTAGTATTAATGCCCAAACTACCTCGGTTGAGGCAGTAGCTTTGGCAATTTCGCAGCTACGTACCTTTGAAAGCATTGGCGATATTGCCGTAAGCACCATTTCCGAATCCAGTGATGAATTTGGCTTTACTACTGTTAGTTTTTCGCTATCTTGTTATTATGCCGTAGCAGAAGAAGATTTAGAAGCCGTAGCCGAAGATAGCTCCGGCGATACAGTTACCGATGAAGTTTATGATGCCGAAAGCGACAGTGAGGAGGGGGTATAATGGTTAGCAGCCGTAAGAATATTATACTTATTTTATTAGGCCTGGCCATTTTTTTAGGCGTATACTTCTTTTTGCATATCCCTTTTCAAAACGAGGCCAATGTTTTGCAAGCCGAATTAAGAAGTAAGCGTAATGAGCTGGAAATATTAGAAACTTATGAGGCCAATATAATTTTTTATGAGCAAGAAATTGCCCTGGCTAAGGAATATATTAGCAGCCAAATACCCTATTATCCGGCCGATATTTTGGAAGAGGATTATTTGGTCTGGCTTTTAGCTCAAGAGGCAGCTACCGGCTTTATGCTGGAATCTATTACCTTGCAGGAAAATCAATTATTAAATCAATTTGATTTAATGATTAATTTAGATAGCGAGCCAAGCTTAACGGCGGTTGATGTATATACCGTACCGGTGCAAGTTGTAGGTATGGCTAGCTATAGCCAGCTAAAGAGTGCTTTATCTTATATTTATAATGATGCTCATCGTACCTTTTTGGATAATATCAGTGTAAATTATGATGCCAGCACGGCCACTTTAAACACCACGGTTAATATGGCCAAACTGATTATGCAATACCCGGAAAATATTTATCAGCCTTTTGCGATGCCCAGCTTGCCGATTGGTCAGCCTAATCTTTTTGGCACAGTAGAGGCTCCGCTACCCGCACCGGCCGCCGAGGAAGTTGCGCCATAAAACCTCAATGAACCTCAAGGAGGCTGTTTTAGGTGTTAGTTACAGCTAAGCATCAAAATAATCGGGGTTTTACCCTAATCGAAATTTTAATTAGCATTGTTATTTTAGGCCTAATTACAGCGCCTTTGCTTTCGATGTTTGTTTCATCTGCCCAAATATCTACCCGTAGTATTGATATGGGCGAGGCTAATTTGCTGGCCGAAACTATTATCGAAAGCTATGAAGCGGCCAGTTTTTCCTTTGATGATGATGCCGAGCTTAAGCTGCCTCAAACCACTTTAGAAGGTGGCCGCTTTATGATAAAAACAGATGAGGGTTATCAAACTTATACTACAGATATGGGGGCTTTAACTGCCCCTTATTATATTAGTTATGATAATTTAAGCGCCGGCAATTCCAGCTATCAAGCTATTGTAAAGCTTGATTATTTTGGCGAGGATAATCATTATCAAGCAATCAATGATATTTTAATATCCCAGTTTACGCCGATGGACTTTGTTTTTGCCCAAAGCCGCAGCAGGAATGAGGATATGGATGCCGATGCTTTTAGCTCTTTTCAGAATGATTGCGCCGATCAAATTTTAGTTTATCCGCGCAGCCTTAGTGATGCCAATTTAGAGCAAAAGCAAAGATTAATTGATTTTACCATTTCGGCCAAAAGCGATGGCAGCCCGATGGTTAAGATTAGCTATACCTATAATTTTAGCTATTTTTATCCCGGCACCGAGGAAGAAGAGCCACGTTATATCGACGAGCAATATAATTATGATTATACTGTAGAAGATTTTGGCGAGCAAATACCACGGGCCTATTATTTGCTGATTTATCCTTGGTATATGGAAGATAATCGCAATTTTAATGATACTGTCAGCATCAAAATTAGCGATCAAGAATTATTGCCTACCAATATCGTTTTGGTAAGGCAAACCGATCAGGAACTGCCATCTTTTGTGGGTAGCCAAACTATTGGCC
Source organism: uncultured Peptococcaceae bacterium (assembly GCA_964372025.1). Taxonomy (GTDB): domain Bacteria; phylum Bacillota; class Dehalobacteriia; order UBA4068; family UBA4068; genus CAYJBP01. The sequence continues at coordinate 11,000 of CAYJPF010000050.1, forward strand.
GCTATCGTGCCGAATTGCAGTTTGCCCAGCCCGATCGCAGCCTAAGCTCGGAGCAGGTTAAAGCGATGATTAATACCAATATCGGCGATTCTTTAACTATTCCCGGTGATGATGCCGACCAAACCAGTGATGATATCCAAGTAGATACCAGGGCATTTTTGCGTTTAGGTACTGCCGGTAGTTCGGTTATCGGTAGCTCTACCGCTATCGAAGATGATATTTTGATTAAGCAAGAAGCCGTTAATCGGCTTTATCAGCTTACAGTAGAAATTTATGCGGCCGATGATGCCGATTTTAGCGATGAGCCGCTACTTTCTTATCAGGCCACCAATTTACAATAGCAAGGGGGGTAAAAGTGTTGCTTAAAAAGCTTAAAAAATTAGGGGCATATGCCCATAGCCAAAACCAAGGTGCGGCAATAATTAGTGTTTTGGTAGCAATGGCTTTTATCTCTATTTTGGGTGCTACCTTGCTTTATATGTCCTATACTGCGGTTTTAATGCGTTCTACCGAGCAAAAAGGTATAGCCACTTTTTATGATGCCGCCGCGGTAATGGATCAGGTTTTGGCCGGTTTTCAGCAGGTAAGCTCGGATTCGATTGCCGTGGCTTATCAGCAAGTTTTAATTAATTATGCCCATACCCCTTCGCATCAAACGGCTTTTCATGATAATTTTGTGCAGGCACTTTTGGCCTGGCAAAATCAAGATGATTTGCAATTGGCTAAGGAGGTATCCTCGGCTTTAGACGAAAATTTATATAGCCTTAACCTGGCGGTTATTGCCGATTTTTTGATTGAGGCCGGCATTGCCAAAGGCGATATTGCCTATACCGGCTTAGACGATGCCCCCGAAAATGCCAGCATTATGATTAGCGGTGGCGAAAATATTATTGCTTATCCCGGTGATAAGGTGGTGTTTAAGGATATTGTGATTAACTACCATAATCCGCAAACTAATTATAGCACCATGGTTAGCAGCGATATTAGCCTAAAAATGCCCGATTTTATCCCGGCGGCCGGTGGCATGGTTAATTTTTCCGATATCCCTAATTTTTCGATAATTGCCGATAATGTTTTGCAAACCCAGGCGCAATCTTCTGCTTTAAGTGGCAATATTTATGCCGGCTCGCTAAATTTAAGCGGCAGCGGTGCTACTACCACTTTTGATGGTGGCCAATTAATTTCGCCGGGGCCGATTAATATTGCCACCAATCATGATTTTATTGTGCCAAATAATGCCGAAATTTGGGCACATGATTTGATTTTGGCTAATCAGGCGCAGTTTAATTTAAGCGGCAAGGCCTATATTGCCAATGATTTAAGCCTAAGCGGCGATAATTCGCAGGCTGAATTAAGCGGCGAATACTATGGCTTTGGCCTAAGTGCAGAGTTAGCCGCCGAAAGCAGCTCGATTTTGGCCAATGGCCAAAATATTAACTTGGATTTGGCTAATTCGCAAATATTAATGCTGGCCGGCCATAGTTTTGTGGTGCCGGGCTCGATAGATGCTAATGTTTTGATGGGCGAATCGATAGCTTCTCGCCCCAGCCAATTGGCTTATTTGGTGCCTAATGAATTGCTTTTGGTTAATGATACCCCAATAGTTAGCAACCCCTTATTGGTAGCGGCCGATCAAACTATCGAGGTGCAAACTGCCGATCAGCCTTTATGGCTGGTTAATGGTACACCCCGAACCGTCGATGATTATGGCCGTGTACAGCTTTTGCGCTATAATTTACCGGGCAGCCAAGCGCAAGGCGATGTATATTATTATTTCTTCGATTTTTATAGTATGGCCAGTGCCAATGAGTATTTTAGGCATTATTTTAGCAATAATTTAGATACTATTACCAATTATTTAGACGGCTATGGCTATAATATGACAGATATTGGCGGTATGGTTGCGGTAGCAGGCCATTATCTTTATAATAGCAATGGTAGTTATGCCTTAAGCCCTATTCCCGAAGGGATTGAGCAGGATGATGCTTTAAGGCTGGCCGATATGTATGCCCGCCTAAACAGCACTTTATCGGCAACAGCAGCCGAAACCACAGGTAAACCTTATGATTATATTGTAGATAGCTTGGCGGTAAGCAATTTTATTTCGGATAATCCCAATGCTGATGGTGTTTGGGAATTTAAAGATGGCAGTGGTGATACCTTGGCCATCCTTACTAATCGTAATTATCGCCTAGATATTAATAGCCCCGATAGCTTGCGTTTTGTTTTGGCGATTAATGCTAATATTACGGTTGATCGTAATTATCAGGGCATCTTAATTGCCGGTGCAAATAGCGAGGCCAATGGCAATATAACTGTACAGGCGGCCGAATTAGATGCCAATTCTTCGGGGGTGCAGGCGGCCTTATATGCTACTTATGGCCTAGATGATAGCAATTTTGCCTCGCTTTTAAAGCTGGGCGATGCCGATAATGATAATACTTTAATAGATGCTTCCCAGGCCGAGAGCTGGCTTTTATCTGATTTGGTTATTTATGAAAATTGGCAAAAGAATTAAATTAGCTACAAGAATTAAATTAGCAAAAAATTAAACTTGCTAAAAATCAAAGTTGGCCAAAAGGGGGTGCTATGATGGCTAAAATAAATATCAAAAATAATTTAGGCTTTACCTTAATCGAATTATTGGTAATTATCGCGGTAATCGGCGTTTTGCTTAGTATTAGCTTTGGCTCATTGGCCATTGTAAGCCGTTCCGAGGCTCAAGAGGCGGCTAATCATACGGCCAGCCTGCTTAATACTTGCAAAATTGCTACCTTAAGCGGTGAAGAAAACCCTCGTTTTAGCATCGAGTTAAAGGATAATAATTATTATGGCATTATTTATGTGGGGGCTTTGGATAATCCCCAAATTAAAGAAGAGCAACTTTTAGGCCATCAAGGTTTGCCTTTGGCTTTTGAGCCATCCACTATCAGTTTGGCTAATAATAATTTTAGTTTTGATAATAGCGGCGCTTTAAAAGAGCCTAATTTAGATCAAAATTTGCAGATTAGTTTTGGTAATAGCAGCAATAGCACGGTAAAAATTACGGTTAATACCGGCTATATTATGATAGAGTAGGGGGGCTAAAGATGATTAAAGATAATCGCGGCCTTACCTTGGTAGAATTGCTGGTAGCGGTAGCTATTATGGGTTTAATTATGGTATCGCTGAGCATGCTTTTGGGCATTGGATCGCGCACTTATAGCCGTGTACATAATGATTTAAACCTACAAATGGAAATGCAAGTAGCCCTTTTGCAAATGCAGGAAAGATTAATCGATTGCAATGGCGGCCTGGCTTGGGATGGCCAAATTTTAACAATTACCAATATCAATGATGATGATCCGGAGGCCATTTTTATCGAGCAACATGGCTATCAAGTGGTGGATAATATTTTGTATTATGGCTATTTGGAGCAAACATTAAAGGCGGCGGTAGCAATTAGCGAAGCAGATATTATTGATATTATGGCCGCTGATGTTAATAATATCGACCTAAACATTATTATAGCGTCCGATAATCGTACCGATTTAGTAGAGTTTGGCATCGAGGTCGAGGCTCAAAATGATGTTCATACAGCGCAGCAATCATTGGCTTTGCGTAATCAGCCTTTATTTGCGGTAAATAGCAGCGGCCTTTTAGCAATGATTGAGGAAACTTTGGAATAATTTACTTGAGGAATTAGCTTATGAAAAATTTAAGTTTAAAAGCTGTTTTAGCTGGCAGTTTAATAATTATAATCGGCTTGATAATCAGCTTTTTTTATCCGTTTATGCCGCAAGTTGTAGAGGCCTATGATTCTTTAGCCGGCATAGAAAAAATCAAAAATCAAGTATCTGATTATCATCCTTATACCATTTTGGAAATTATCCCCCAGGAAAATAGTGGCGAAATTGGCTATTATTTTGACGATAAAGAGCCGTTTAGGGTTTGGCGCCAGCAAGTTGCCGCTTTAAATGCTACAGATCGCAATGCCTATTTAGCTAATTTGCTGGCTAATTTGCAAGCTCAAGGCCTACTTGGCGAGGGTAATAGTTTTCCGCTTAATAAAACGGCCACGGCTTTTGTTGAATATTTACCTTGGCAAACCCCACCCGAGCAGGCCGTAAATATTAATTTGGATAATAGGGAAAACCGCCAGGTTAAGGCCGATTTTATAGAAACGGCAAGCGGCAGCGGTGGCGATTTTGTGCCGATGTATCAAGTTACAGCGGTTGGCAGCGGTAGCTATGATCAGCATTTTGCCTTTTTAAAGCAGGTAGATACGGCTATTGGTGGCGAAACCTTTTATTATGATGCCGATTTTATTCCGGTGGATTTAGCCGCCTTAGATGCTATTGCCAGCCAGGAGGCAAGCTCCGATCAGGCCTTAATCGAGGCAATTATCGAGGAATATAATACCCTGATTTTTTATCAGCAAGCAGAAGATGGCAGTTATAATTATGCCGGCACGGTTGGCGTTGATGATTTTTTTATCTATCTAAACCAGAATTATTTTGTGGTAGCAAACCTATCTGCGCCCAGCCCCACCTTTAGCGAAACCAATAATTTAGCAGCAATGGAAGGCGAATTTTTATCGGTAGATACGGCCTATAATCCCCAATTGCATCAGGGTAAAAGCTTTATGATGGTTAATAATGGCTATCATTATGTGGGTGAAGGGCAGGGTAATTTTCAAATTGATATCAATGGCAGCACCGATAATACCGTTTTTTATGATTCGGTTTATATTGGCTTGCCATATCAAAATAATCGCTGGTTCGAGCGCTATGTATTTGATATGAATTTGGCAACAGAGGGGCTAAGTTTATCCTTGCAATCAAAAATGCCTTCGCAAATTTCTGTTGACGATATCAATAATGCCGATTTGATTATTTTAAGTGCCGGCTTTGATTTAAATAGCGGCCTAAGTTTAGAAAGCGGATACCGTAGCAATGATTTAACTACCGAGCAGGTAGCGGCTATAATTAGCCAAGTTCAGGGTGAAGAATCTGTGCCATTATTATACGATCGCCTGCTAACCGGGGCTACTATGCCTGATCAATTTAAGGCTTTGATCAGCGCTATAAATGGCGGTGTAGTTGCGCCTAATAGCGGCTATGTGGTTAATAATGTTTATTGTTTTGGCCAAGATACTGCGCATCCCCATTTGGTAAATTCTAATTTTATTACTGCGTTTAGCAATGATTTATATTTGGAAGATCTTAGCCCTTACCACGATGTATGGCAGGAAATTTTTACCGAAAACAGCCTGCGCAGCCTGCTGGGTTTGGCCGCTGAAGATTTATTGCCGCAAACGGTAAGCATGGCTACATCTTTGCGTTATATTATTAATGTAGGCGATCGGCGAATCGAGAATAATAAAGAAGCTATCCATGTGCTGGAAATTCAGCCAATTCGTTCCGGTATCGATACCACTATTGATAGTGAAGAATTAACCCCGACCAAGGTATTAAGCTGGCTACCTACAGGTAGTGGCCTTAGCGAGGCCGATATCAAGATTAGCACTATGGCCATTACCGAGTTTATTGGCCATATCGAAAATATTAATGAAATTTATGATTTAATTTATTTTGGCGCCAGCTTAGAGGCTTTTAATCAAGTGGCAGGTAAACCTGTATATAATGATAGCACCATGAATGGCCTTTATTATACCAATATTGGCGATACAATTAATTATGGTCGCCTTTTGGTTGGCTTATTGGATAGTGATTATGATACCTCGGTTGGTACCAGAAATCTTAATATTTATGGCGAATATCATGATTTATACCCTTTAGATCCCGGTGGTTATCGGGCTCGTCTTTCCGGCTTTGATCTAACTTATGCCAAGGTAGACGAGTTAAAAGCCTTTGCCGAGGCCGGCTTTCCTATTGTTTTAAGCAATACCTTGGTTAGTCAGCACACCGATGCCGTAACCGGCGAGCAAAGCCTGCAAATCAATCAGGCCACGGTAGATAATAGTTCTAATTTGTATCAGGTGCTTAATGATGTGGTCGATTTGCCTAATATTATGTCTTTGGCCGATATTGCCTCTAATCAGGATACTTTATTGCAATACTTAAATTTATCCAAGCCGATGATTAATTTTGCAGCCAATGGCAAGCCGGCAGAATATATTGACGAAAGCCAGCTAGGTAACGATTTGATTAGCAATAATACTGTAAATTATAGTTTTTCGATTGATAATCCTACCGATTTAACGCCAACTTTATCGAGCTATTATGTTTATTTATATATCGATATTAATGGTGATGGACGCCATAGCGATAATGAGCTTTTAAGTGATTTATATATTTATGATGATGATCAAAATACCAGAGTTGATAATGGCCAGCTAAAGGCCGGTGTTAATTATCAAGTTAGCCGTACAGTGCCCGAAACCCATATGGGCGCTGTGCCTTGGAAATTAGAAATTGTTAAAAAAGATAATAGTAAAGTTACCAATTCGCATGCCGGCATAACTTATATTAAGCCTGATCAGGTTATTTCGATTAAAGTTTTACAAATTATAGGTACCGGTGGTAAATATTTAACTGCCAATAGTTTATTTACCGGTTTATTTAGCGATTTGCGCGAACAAGGTATTTATGATATCCAAGTTGAAGGCAAAACTATTACCGATCTTAATAATATTGTAGTTAATCATATCGATGGCAAAGAGGCGGGTTCGGCTGCCTTGGCGCAATTACTTAATAGTTATGATATGCTATTTTTGGGCTTTCAGGAATCATATGGTAGAACCGATTCCTTTGATGGTTTTAACCTGGAAGTTTCTTTGGTAATTAATGATTATATTGATTCCGGCAAGGCAATTTTATTTAGCCATGATAATGTATCAACCGAGAATGTGCCAATTTATAATTATCCTGTTTCGAATGGCCAAACGGTAGGCCATAGTACAACTTGGTTTTCCGGTTATTATATCAACTTATTATTGCGCGGTAAAACCGGTTTAGATAATTATGGTATAGTAAGCGAGCAATTTGGTTTTTCTACCTATTCTTTATTGGCTGATTTAAATCAAAGCGGCAATCATTATGTAGCTAATGGTTATCAGGGCATGGATGCCAATACTAAACAGGCAATTTTAGATGCTGATTATAGTATTGCTTATGATCATGGCTCTAATCGCGAGCGTTATTTGCCGGAAACCCAGGGTTTTTCTACCTTTAATACCATAGCCCAAAGAACCGGTGGCACATATTGGCCTACCAAGGGCACTTACCGAAAAGGTTATACTTTTAGTGTTACTGCTAGTGTAAGCCAGGTTAATAAGGGGCAAATAACTTCGTATCCATATAATATTAATTTAGATGGTTTTAAGGTAGATGCAAATGGCGAATTGCAAAGTGGTGTGGATAGTACTTTACAAGTTGGCCGTACCCATAATCAGTGGCAACAAGTTAATATGAATTCTGATGATATTGTGGTATGGTATTGCCTAACCGACGATAATACCCCTAATGAGGATGACTTTATAAATCACTATAATGATGTGGTTAACTCGTATTATATTTATTCTAAGGGTAATGTAACCTATACCGGCGCAGGCCATGCCCAGCCAACCAGTAGCAGTACTGCGGTCGAAAACCCCACCTTAGACGAGGCTAAGTTATTTGTAAATACGATTATTGCGGCCTATCGTGGTGGTACAGCAGCGCCAACAGTTAGTTTTGAGGATCAAAGCGGTGCTAATTTGGAGTATTTCCTGTTGCCCAGTTCTTCGTCATCCGGCGATTTAAATGCGCCGCCAATTATTGATGATAATCCAACCTCGCCGACACGAGCTGTGCCGTTTGTTTTGGATAATCCTAATTTGGGCAATTTAAACTCGATGTCGATAGCAGTATTTTATCAAGACGAAGCAGGCACGATTAGCCGCCCCGATCTGCCGGATCTTAAATTTTCGCAATTATCAAGGGCAAATATTATTGTGCAAACAGCAAGCGGCAATGCCGCTAGCAGCAGTTATTTGCTAGGTAATACCCCATACTTATTATACCTAGCAGATGAAGTACTGGCCAATTTTAATGATGCCGAGCTAAAAATATATATCGAAGTTAGCTTAAATAATAGCGAAGACGATTTAAGCAGTATATCGCCAGTATTAAATTTGCGTAAATTTAGTTTGATTCCATTAGGATAGCCAAACCTATATAATCCGAACCCAGTTCGGTTGTGGTTTTTTTGCTGCTTTTGGCTAGCTGGGTTGTGGGTTTCTTACATTTTTCGGCGGATAATTATATTTGTTGTGCT